>JBCCKB010000196.1:0-6940 GCA_039027595.1 Pseudomonadota bacterium
AGCATTGGCGACCGGCGCGTTCGGTGACCCTTTGGGCGCGGTGGTGAATGCCGAGCCTCTCCGCCTTGGTGATGGCGGCTTCTGCGTCTTGAGCATCTTCATTTTGCCGAACGCGCGTGGCGGACGCCTGATCAAGGACCGCTGCGGGACTGGAGTGCGGGTCCGCGCCCGCTTGTGTCGCCACCCGGTCTCCACCGGGCGAACAGCCTATCGCAGCGCATCCGGTGTATGGCCTGTGTACGGCCCGTGTACTGATTGTGCGCCCTTACCGGCGACGATCGCGGCGCGATGACATTGGCTGGAATGCGACGCCGACATGGGCCTCGCAGTAGGGTTTCCCCTGTTGCGTGGGCAGGCCGCAGAACCAGAAATCCTCTGTCGCGGGATCGCCCACCGGCCACTTGCAGGTCCGTTCGGTCAATTCCATCAGGCTGATCTTCTTGGCCTTCTTCTCGACTTCACGGACGCTTGCAAGGGCCTCCGGACTGATCTCGTTTGCCGAGGGCTGCGGCGGGAGCGGCTGGCCCGCGGGGATGATTTGCTTGCGAGACGGAGCGGGCCGGTCGCCGGGTTTCTCGGCAACGGGCTCCTTACTTTCGACGCGGGGTGCCGTGTCCAATTTTGCTTCGGGTTTTTCTTTTTCTTTCGGAGGTTTGGCCGTTGCCGGACCCACACGGTTCGACAGCCCGAGCCGATGCACCTTGCCGATGACGGCGTTCCTCGTCACGCCTCCCAGTTCCTTGGCGATCTGGCTCGCGGACTGGCCCTCGGACCACATCTTCTTCAGCTGCTCGACGCGTTCATCGGTCCATGACATCGGCGGGGAACCTCGTAAATCTGCAGGGCGGCCCCATTTTGGAGCCGCCCTCTATCCTTGGCTATTTTAGTCACGCATGGCCGGGATACAAGGCCACGCCTCGGGATCAGGCGACCGACCAGCGCTCCATCCAACGGTGGCCGTCTTTACTCCAGTGGGTCGAGAAATTGTCGCCGTTGGTGTTGACGCCCGGCCCTGTCGCAAAGACGTAGTTGGCAAACATCGGGATGACCGACGAGCCTTCCTGGTTCAGGATCAGCTGCATCTCAAAGTACATCTCCCGACGCTTGGCCTCATCGAGTTCGGAGCGGGCCGCCACGAGGAGCTCATTGAACCGGTCGTTGGTCCAGTTCGACTCGTTCCAGGCGGCACCGGCCGAATACGCAGTCGCGAACATCGCGTCCTCGGTGGGACGGCCGCCCCAGTACGACGCGGTCCACGGATCCTTCATCCAAACATCTGACCAGTATCCATCGTTCGGAACCCGGTTCACTGTGATGTCGATGCCGCATTCCTTCGCCGAGCTCTGGTAGAGAACGCCGGCGTCGACCGCACCGGTAAAGGCCGCGTCGGCTGCCGAGAGCTGCACGGAGAGCGAGTCGAGGCCCGCCTCCTTGAGGTGGAACCGTGCCTTGTCGGGATCGTATTCGGTCTGAGCAAGCTCGGCGTTGTAGAACCGCTGACCTTGGCCGATTGGATGGTCATTGCCGAGCGAGCCGTAGCCGAACAGGATCTTGTCGACGAGTTCTTGCCGGTTGATCGCGTATTTTAGCGCAAGGCGTATGTTGTTGTCGTCAAACGGTGCTGTCGTGGCCCACATCGGGAACGTGTAGTGCTGGTTGCCCGAGACCGCGTGCACCGTGATCCCGGGGTTCCGCGACATAAGACCCACAGTCTTCAGGTCGAGCTTGTCGATCATGCCAACGTCGCCCGAGACAAGCGCCGATGTCCGGGCATTTGCATCGACCACGGCGAGCATTTCGACATCAGAGAGGAAGCCGCGGCTGGAATCCCAATCGTTTTCGTTTTTCTCGAAGGCGGCACGCACACCGGGGTCGAAGGCCACCAGCTTGTAGGGTCCGCAGCCGTCCATAGCGTTGAAGTCGATACCGCGATCCCCACCCGCCGGGTGAACCGGAATATGGTAGTCGGTGAAGGTGAACGGGAAGTCCGCGTTTCCGCCGTTCAGGGTGAAGACAACCGTGTCGCCATCGGCCTGAATGTCTGAGATCCCATCGAGAAGCGGCTTGGCGGCCGAGGTCGAGTCGTCACCGCGGTGGAAGTTCACCGACGCGATCACGTCTTCGGGAGTGACGTCCTTGCCGGAATGGAAGGTGACACCCTGGCGCATCTTGAAGCGCCAAGTCGCTGCGTCTTCGCTGGCTTCCCAGCTTTCCGCGAGCTGCGGCTCGAGCGAGCCGTCACGGGCAACACCGGTGAGATACCCATTGTATCCGTAGGCCATGCTGATCGTGAAGTCGTTTTCCCAAGTGCCCGGGTCCATCGTGTCGCTCGTTTGGCCATGGCCAATGGCGGCGCGGAGCGACCCGCCAGACTGGGCCCGCGCTGGTTTGGGTATAAGGCCGGAGGATAGGCCGGCCGCAGTAATGCCCGCGGCGGCAGATGTCCCCAGGAACGTACGGCGCGACACATCGCGCGCCTGAGCAGGGCGTTTCAACTTAGACATGGAGTCTCCCCATTGGTTGGTCTCTTTTGTTGGGAACAGTGCCAGCGCTGCGTTGTCCCGCGCGGGATCTGTCCCGAATTGCCGCTCTAGGGTAATCGTCTGCTTCGCCCATGTCCAAGGACCAATTTCCGGAAAGCGGGCGCCCGTCTGGACCGTATGCGGGTCAAAGGCTCAGCGACCCTGGCTTGGAGGGTGTCCAAATTCGCGCCGATATGCCCTGGCAAAGGCGCTGGGATCTCCATAACCGCAGCGCGCAGCCGTTTCGGCGACGCTGGTTCGGTCCTCGGTCAGGATCCGCCGTGCTGCCAGGAGACGGGTGCGACGATAAACCGTTCGCGGCAGTGCTCCGATCTGACGATGGAAGCGCTCCTCAAGCTCGCGTTGCGGGCAGCCGGCGGCGGCGGCAATCTCGGGGATGGTCACAGGGCTTTCGATCGCGCGCTCCATGGCCAGAAGTGCGCGGGCGACATAGGGGTCGCCGCCCGCGCGCGGACCCGGCGCCTCCACGCCCGGATAGTCGTTTAGAAAAAGCGCAGCAATCTCAAGGGCTAGGGCGGTGCCGTGGTCTTTTCCGATCAGATGCAGCACCAATTCGAAGGCCGCAGCCGCCCCACCCGCAGTGAGGCGAGTGCCATCATCGACCCAGCGCTTGCGTTCGGCCAGAACCTCGGGGTAGCGCTCTGCGAAAGTGTCGGCGAGATCGCTGTGGATCGTGGCGCGATGCCCGTCCAGAAGTCCCGCATCCGCCATCAACCAGCCCCCGGTATCGAACCCCGCGAGACGCGTGTATTGCTCCGAAAGCCGCCGGAGCAAACGCCGTGTGGCCTCACTCGCGTGGCGACGATGCTCATAACTTGATATAACAAAAAGAAAATCACCCTTGGGAGCATCGTTTAGCCCGCAGGTCGGCATCACCGGAAATCCGCTCGACGAGGCCACCGCCGCGTCCCCGGGTGTTAGGATGTGCCACGCATACGTCTCGCGGCTGAGGGCCATATTTGCGGCCCGGAGAGGCTCGACGGCGTTGGCGAGGCAATAGTTCGAGAACTGATCGAACAAGAGGACACCGATCCGCGAGGTGCCAAGGTGATCTTTTTTCCAATCGGGCATGATTTTTGCTAAATCGGCATGATGACGCCCGTCAAGCGGTTCTATGAAGTGTGGGCGGAGCGAACGAGTGGGGAGGCGCGGTCCATGCCGCTTGAAATGAATGGTGAGGTGTTTGTGACCTGCGCGGTCACCGGATCGGGTGGCACCCAAGACCGCAGCCCGCACGTGCCCCGCTCACCGCAAGCGATTGCGGAGAGCGCGATTGACGCCGCAAGGGCGGGGGCCGCCATCGTGCACTGCCATGTGCGCGAACCCGACACCGGCGCGCCGTCACGTAGGCTTGACTACTACCGCGAGGTGACAGACCGGATCCGCGACGCCGATGTCGATGTCGTCCTGAACCTCACCGCGGGGATGGGCGGGGATATGGTTTTTGGCTCTCCCGACACCCCGCTTCCGCTCGCCGAGGGCACCGACATGATCGGCGCGGCGGAGCGTGTCGCCCATATCGCTGAATGCCTGCCCGAAATCTGCACCCTCGACTGCGGCACCATGAACTTCGCCGAGGCCGATTATGTGATGACGAACACCCCGGGCATGCTCCAAGCCATGGGCGCGAAAATGACCGAACTCGGCGTGAAACCCGAGATCGTGGCCTTCGACACCGGCCATCTCTGGTACGCCAAACAGCTCGTGGCCGACGGCGTGCTCGAGAGCCCTGCACTCGTTCAGCTTTGCATGGGCGTCCCCTGGGGCGCGCCGAACGACCTCAACACCTTCATGGCCATGGTCAATAATGTGCCCTCCGATTGGGAGTGGTCGGCTTTTTCGCTAGGCCGCAACCAAATGCCCTACGTCGCGGCTGCCGTGCTTGCTGGCGGCAACGTTCGCGTGGGGCTTGAGGACAACCTCTGGCTTGGAAAAGGTCAACTCGCCACCAATGCCCAGCTCGTCGAGCGTGCGGTCACGATCATCGAAAACCTCGGCGCTCGCGTCGTGGGCGCGGGCGAGGTCCGCACCCGCCTCGGCCTCACCAAACGGGCGCCAGCCTAATGCGCCTTGAAGGCAAACGGGTCTTGGTAACCGCGGGAGCGGCGGGGATCGGGCTCGCGCTTGCCCGGGGGTTCCAGGGCGAGGGCGCCCGCGTCGCCGTCACCGATCTCGATCGCGACGCCGTCGCGCGCGTTCCAGTCGGCATCCTGGCCATTGCGGCCAACGCCACGGACGAGGCCGCCATGGCGAACGTCTTTGAGCGCCTTGATACCGACTGGGGCGGGATCGATATCCTCTGCGCCAATGCCGGGACCGGTGGCCCTGCGGGCCCGATCGAGACGCTGGCACTCACGGATTGGCACGCCTGTCTTTCGGTCAATCTTGACGGCGCGTTCATCGCCTGCCGCGCCGCCGCCACCCGGATGAAATCGCAAGGGTCCGGTTTGATCCTTCTGACGTCTTCCACTTCCGGCTTCCAGGGGTGCCCCCACCGGAGCCCCTATGTGGCTGCAAAATGGGGGATTATTGGCCTCATGAAAACGCTGGCCATGGAGCTCGGCCCCCATGGCATCCGCGTCAACGCCCTCTGCCCGGGCGCCGTCGAGGGCGACCGCATGGAGCGGGTTCTCGCCATGGAGGCCGAAGCCCGTTGCACCACGACGGACGCCGTCCGGAAGATTTACGTCGACGGCACCTCGCTAAAGACCTGGGTCACCGCCGAGGATATTGCCGCCATGGCGCTTTTCCTCGCCTCTGACGCGGGCGCGCGGATCTCCGGTCAGGCGCTCGCCATAGATGGCCACACCGAAACGCTGAATGGATGAGGCGATGAACAACACCGCTGCAATTATTGGAGGTGGCGTCATCGGGGGGGCCTGGGCCGCGCGCTTTGTCTTGAATGGTTGGACCGTCCGACTTTTCGACCCCGACCCGGAAAGTGACCGCAAGGTCGGCGAGGTCTTCGAGAATGCCCGCCGTGCGCTGCCGATGCTCTACGACCGCGCGATGCCCGAAGAAGGCCGCCTGATCCGCGCGGGCTCCATTGCCGAGGCCGCGACCGGTGCCGCCTGGATCCAGGAGAGTGTGCCAGAGCGCCTCGAGGTTAAGCACCAGGTGATTTCCGAGATCGAAGCGGCGGCGCCAGCGGAAACGCCGTTGGGCTCATCCACCTCGGGGTTCAAACCGTCTGAGCTACGCCGTGGCGCGCGTCACCCGGAGCGTATCCTCGTTGCTCATCCCTTCAACCCGGTCTACCTGCTCCCTCTCGTGGAGCTTGTGGCGGGAGATAACCCAGATCTCGGCGTGGTCGCGCGCGCCCGTCTCATCCTTGAGGGCATCGGTATGCGGCCGCTCCATGTAAAAAAGGAGATCGATGCCCATATCGCGGACCGGTTCCTGGAGGCGGTCTGGCGCGAGGCGCTTTGGCTCGTCAAGGACGGCGTGGCCTCCACGCAAGATATCGACGAGGCGATCCGCCTGGGTTTCGGTCTTCGCTGGGCGCAGATGGGCCTCTTCGAGACCTACCGGATCGCCGGCGGCGAAGGTGGCATGGCGCATTTCCTGGGCCAGTTCGGCCCGGCGCTGGCCTGGCCCTGGACCAAGCTCATGGATGTCCCCGATCTTGACGATAGCCTCATCGCGAGGATCGCCGAACAGTCCGACGCCCAGTCCGGCCAATACACCGTTCGGGAGTTGGAGCGCCAGCGCGACGATAATCTCGTCGCCATCATGCGCGCGTTGCGCGCCCGGGGCGCCGGGGTTGGCCAGGTCATCGCGACCCACGAAGCGGCGCTGCCCGATCCGTTGGAGGCGCATGTGCCCATGGTCACCCAGCGCCGGACCGTTCCCATCGATTGGACCGACTATAACGGCCACATGAACGAAGGCCGCTACGGACAGGTGTTCTCTGATGCGGCCGATGCGGTGATGATCCATGTGGGGGCGGATGCCGACTATGTCGCGTCCGGGCTGAGCTACTTCACGGTGGAGACCACGATCCGGTACCTCGCGGAAACCCGCGCGGGTGAGGCGTTCTTTGTGGAAACGGGGGTGCTGATGGGCCAGGGTAAGAAACTGAAGCTCTTTCACCAGATGAAACGAAGAGCGGACGGTGAAACGCTCGCAACCTGCGAGCAGTTCCTGCTCCATGTAAGTCTCGAAACCCGCCGTTCCTGCGACCCCGCTGAGGATGTGGCCGAAAAGGTGGCTGCGCTCGCGGCGCGGCATGCCCATGGAACTGGGTAGCTGGTTTCTTGCCGCTCCGCGGCACGACGCGGGGGGGGGGCGGCCCCCGCCCCCCCCGCAGATTTTTTTTTTGATTATGGGGGGTGGGGAGATTTGGGGGGTTGGGGGGGGTGGGGGAGGATTGAGTGGGACGGGCGACGCGGAGGTGG
>JBCCKB010000197.1:0-6918 GCA_039027595.1 Pseudomonadota bacterium
GCCAAAGTCGGTGCGGTAATGGCCGTTGTCGAAAACCGCGATGGTCCCGTCAGGCAGGAATTCGGGATCGTGCTGGCGCACCCATGGCCCTGTCTGGTGCCACCGGACGCGCCAGAGCTTGGGATCGATCACCGCGATCAGGTTGTACTGCCTAAGTGAAATGAGAAGATCGCCCATCTCGAAGCCCGGAAAGGCGCCCGCAAGGTCTGCTGGAAGTTCCGTGATCTTGTTGAGGTGAACAAGCTCAGTGTCCCATCCGCCTGTCGGCCAGAAGGAGAAACCCGTGGCGGTCAAGACTGGCGCAAGACCGCTGTCGTAAAGGACTTGCATGACCGAGACTTCTTCCAGGACTTCGCCCTCGTCCGAAACGCGGAGAATGAGATCGTCGTAGTAGACGTCCCAGCGGGGTTTGCCGGTAAAGGGTGGAAAGGGATTTGCCGTCGCATCGCCGTCGGGCGATGGCAGCACCCGGCGACCAGGGATCCAGAACCCTCCGCCTTCGGCGCGTTCCAACGAGTGGTGCGTGAAATCGTCGAGAACCCACATGGCATCGCCACAGCGCGACATTCTCTGGGTTCCGTTGTACTCCCAGTTGAACACGACCGAGCCGTCGGGCATGGCCACCGCGCCGTGGATATCGACATTCCAATCCGTGTTGGGTCGGCTCGGTCGACCGTCACCCAGAGGCAGCGTGTCGGAGTAGGCGACGGGCCAACGCGCCAGGACGGTTCCATCGCGCTCGATCAAGCGAAGTTCGGTCGAGCCATCGAAAAAGCCCGAAATCAAAACCAATTTGTCGTCGCGTGTCTTGTTCAAGGTGACACCGGTGCCAACGTGGCGCGCTGGCTGCAAAAAGTGCACCGGGTCGCCGCCAAGCACCCAGTTGCGGGTCTCGTCCAGCACGAGCCTGAGGGTCTTTGCGGCCTCCACGACCGTTCCATGGGCCGCATTGCGGGTGTGGCCCGAATGAAGTCCAAGAATGAACACAAGCCCGAGGCTGAGGACGGCTAGGACCCCATAGAAGATCACACGCGCAGGGTCTCGGCCGGGACCCTTGCCACCGTTTTGAGCTCCTCCCCTCATCCCAGGATCCGCGCGGCGCGACCGCATCGGGAGGTTTTGTGCCTCACCGCCGAGTGCTGTCTGTGCTTAGGCACGCTTCTGTAACAATGGCTTACACGGGACGGGGCATTCGCCCCCTCAAATGTTACGAATTCCTTGCGGAGAAGCACTTTTGGCTCCCGGATCGATCGCACGGGTTCACGGCCGCGTGGGATAGGCTGTCTAGAGGGGCCGCTGCGGCGCATGTGTTGTTCAGTTCGAAGCCACCCTAGAGGGACCTGATCACCATGACAAACACCGCCATCCACCCCCGCTCCGACATCGCTCACCGGCTGGTGACCCTCTTGATCGCTGGCGCCTTTGCCACGGTCGCGTTCGACTTTTTCGGCAAGAGCCTGAGCCCGATGCTCGGTTACGCAACGCTCGCCCCCGTGCCGCTCGCGAACTCCGTCATCAAGACCCTTTTCGGTGCCGGGTGGCGCCCGGGTGCCGAGGCGCTCCACTATTTCGCCGGCATGATTGCCTATCCCTTCGGCTGGATCTTCATCGCCGAGCCTCTGCGCGTCCGGATCACGCCGTGGATGCACTGGACCCTCGCGGCCACCGCCTATGGCGTCGTCCTCTGGATCTTCGCGCTCTATGGCATGGCGCATCTGATCGCGGGCAACGCACCCTTCCTGGGCTTCACCGGGATTACCTGGGTCGCACTCGTTGGCCATGTGCTTTTCGCGCTCGTCGTGGCCATGGTCCTGCGGTCTCGCGGCTGACCGAGCATCTGCCGGGCCACCGCGCCAATGGGCGCGGGGCCCAACGACCGGTTCTTTGCATCTGCGATTTCCCGCCGATAACCTGGATCTACAAAACTGTGTTACGACACTGCGCGCGTTGCCTGTACGCTGCCTATACAACCTTCGATAGAAATTCCTGGAGTACAGCATGCCATCTCGCGCCCTTTGGGCGGGGTGGTTGGTTGCCTTAAGTGCTGGCGCCGGCCACGCTGCCGTTCTGGATATCTTTTCGTTCAATTCCCCTGACCCCCTTGGCCTTCAGGCCACCGTCGATGACTACCGCGATGCGCTCGGCGCGGTGAACCCCAACAATCCGGCCAACGAAGACCCGGGCGGGCGGCGGCAGATCGACTGGGACGCCGCCCCGGACTTCGTCTCCGACCCAAACCCCTTCCCGGGAGACTTCTTCAACGGCGCGGCCTCGCCCGTGGCACGCGGTATCGAGTTCATCGAGACGGGTGCCACCTCGGGCTTTCAGCTCTCGTCCACGCTTGCCTCGGGCGTGCCCGTGCGCTTCGGCTTCGAAGATGACTTCGTGCCCTTCAGTGAGGAGCGCATGTTCACGCCAATCGGCGGCAACACGTTTGATGTCTTCTTCTTCGATCCCGCCGACCAGGTGACACCCGCCGGAAGCCGCGGGCTGGGGCTCGTCTTCAACGATGTCGAAACGGCGGGCGCGACCAGCGTCGACTATTTCGATGCGTCGGGCGCGTTGCTCCTGAGCCAGGATGTGGAGGCGGGTGCCAGCGGCTCGCTGTCCTTCCTTGGCGTCATCTTTGACGGCGCCGATCTGGCGCGCGCCAGCGTGACCTTGGGCAACACGACCTTCGACGGCGAGACCGGCACGCTCCTTGATGCGGTGGTCGTGGACGATGTGATCTTCGGCGAGCCCCAGGTGGCCCCTATCCCGCTGCCCGCATCGGTCTGGGGTTTTCTGGCCGCGATCGGTCTGCTCTTGGGTGTCCGGCGAAAGAGCAGGGGTCAGTAAAGCTCTGCGGCGCCCCGTACGAGGGGCGCCGCAAGGATCATACCAGAACGCTGCCCTTGGCGTCGATCACGCCTTGCGTCTCGGCCTCGCCGAGGAGCATCTCGTTATGCGCCTTGCCCGACGGGATCATCGGGAAACAGTTCTCGTGCTTTTCCACCAGACAATCGAAGATCACTGGCCCGTCATGGTCGAGCATCTCCATAATCGCGTCATCGAGATCCGCAGGATCGGAGCACAGTATTCCCTTGGCTCCGAAAGCCTCTGCGAGCTTCACGAAATCCGGGAGCGCCTCGGACCACGAGTGCGAATAGCGTTCGCCGTGCAGGAGCTCCTGCCATTGACGCACCATGCCGAGGCGTTCGTTGTTGAGGATGAACTGTTTCACGGGAAGCCGGTACTGCACCGCAGTCCCCATCTCTTGCATGTTCATGAGCCAAGACGCTTCGCCGGCCACGTTGATCACCAGCGCGTCGGGATGTGCCATCTGTACACCTATTGATGCGGGAAATCCGTACCCCATCGTGCCGAGGCCGCCCGATGTCATCCATCGGTTGGGGTCCTCGAACCCCAGGTATTGCGCCGCCCACATTTGATGCTGGCCCACTTCGGTGCAGATGAAGCGGTCCTTCCGGTGCTTGGTCAGGGCCTCAAGCCTCGAAACCGCGTATTGCGGTTTGATCGATCCTTCGGACGGCGTGAACTGCAAGCAATTGACGTCGCGCCATGTCTCTATCTCGGCCCACCACTTGCGGAGTGCGTCCGATTGGGTCTTCGCACCGCGCGACTTCCAGAGTGCGAGGGCGGACCGCAGCACATGGGCCACGTCTCCGATGATTGGAACATCGACATGGATCACCTTGTTGATCGATGACGGATCGATATCGATATGGACTTTTCGGGATCCTGGCGAGAAATCCGCAATCCGCCCGGTGATCCGATCGTCGAACCGGGCGCCTATATTGATCATCAGATCGCAGCCGTGCATCGCAAGATTGGCCTCATAGAGACCGTGCATGCCCAGCATACCAAGCCAGTTCTTGCCCGATGCCGGGTAGGCGCCAAGCCCCATCAGTGTTGACGTGATGGGAAACCCCGTTGCGTCAACCAGGTCACGAAGGAGGTTGCTGGCCTCGGGACCCGAGTTGATCACGCCTCCGCCCGTGTAAAACACCGGGCGCTCTGCGGTCTCCATGAGATCAACCAAGCGCTCAATCATTTCGGGATCGCCCTCGAGGCGCGGATTGTAATGCGCCGACTGCGCGGTCTCGGGGCCTTCGTAGGTGCTCGAGGCGAACTGCACGTCCTTCGGTATGTCGACCAAAACGGGCCCCGGACGTCCGGACTTGGCGACGTGGAACGCCTGATGGATTACGCTCGAAAGCTGATCCGTGTCCTTAACGAGCCAGTTGTGCTTAGTGCACGGGCGGGTGATGCCCACCGTGTCAGCTTCCTGGAATGCGTCCGAGCCGATCATGAACGTGGGCACTTGGCCAGTCAGAACGACGATCGGGATCGAGTCCATCAGCGCATCGGTCAGACCCGTCACTGCGTTTGTTGCTCCGGGGCCGGACGTTACCAGACAAACGCCAGGCTTGCCTGTCGAGCGGGCGTAGCCCTCGGCGGCATGGACTGCGCCCTGTTCGTGGCGCACGAGGATGTGCCGGATTTCGTTTTGCTGAAAAATCTCGTCGTAGATCGGTAGCACCGCACCGCCTGGATAGCCGAACACCACTTCAACGCCCTGATCCTTCAGGGCCTGAACAACCATCTTCGCGCCGGTCATCGTTGTCATCGTCTCACGCCTTCGCTTCCTTTGTTGGCACAAAAAAGCCCCCGGGACCTCTTGGTCGGGGGCGCATGGGGTCCATTATGGATTTCCGTTACCGGCCCATGCACCCGTTTCCTACTACTAGAATTTCCCGCGCCATGCGCCATCTCTCCATCTTGTCCGGCAGACCCTAAGGACGCAGCCCGAATGCGTCAACACCCAAACCCGTCCTTTGCGCGGATGCAGGGCTTTACGCCGCAACCCGCAGCAAGAGGCGTTTCCCCAAGCGTAAGACTCCATTAAGACCTCACCATGACCGAGGCTCATTCCAATGCCCGTCTCCTGGAAATTATCGACGAGGCGCAGACCATCGCCATGGTGGGTGCGTCGAACAACCCTGTCCGGCCGTCGTTCTTTGTGGCCACCTATTTCAACAGCCGCGGGCGGAGGATTATTCCCGTAAATCCCATGTTGGTGGGCGAGGGGCTTTTTGGTGAGCCGTTCCTGGCCTCGATTTCCGATATCCCGAAAGGAACCGCCGTCGATATGGTGGATATTTTTCGGCGATCCGACGAGGTTCCTGCGATCGTGGACGAAGCCCTGGAACATCTCATACCCGGCCTGCGGACGATTTGGATGCAATATGGGGTGAGCCATGCCGATGCCGCACAAAGGGCGCGTGCGTCCTCGCTCAATGTCGTGGAGAACCGCTGTCCCAAGGTCGACCACATGCGGCTCGCCGGGGCGCTCAACTCCGCTGGCGTCAAGACCGGGGTGGTCTCGTCGCGGTTACCTCGCACGCCGTGACCCGCAAATGATCTACGCGCGCGCCCTGGGAGATAGCCCGCGCGGCGCCGAGGCAGGTTGAAGCGGGATCTCTGCCTCGATCGATGTCCCAAGCGACGACGACGTTACGACGAACGAGCCGCCCAGAAGCTCCACCCGTTCGGCCATGTTCCTCAGGCCGATCCCGGTGGTGGGCAACGGAACCTTGCCGGCGGCACTGATCCCCTGGCCATTGTCTGAGATTTCCAGCACCGCAACTCTCCGCCGTTCGGTTATGCGAATGATTGCGCGATCGGCGCCCGAGTGCCGCTCGATATTGCTCAGCGCCTCTTGCGCGACACGGTAGAAAGCAAGTTTCGCATCCTGGCCTAGGGTCAGCGCCAAAGGCGTTGCGTCTACGTCCGTGCGGATACCAGTGCGGGTCGCAAACGCATCGGCAAGCCCTTGTAAGGCTGTGTCCAGACCAAGCCCGGTCATGACGCCGGGACGCATGTCGCGGCTGATCCGGCGCACTTCGTTGAGGGTGCCCCCGAGCCCATCGGCTGACTTTGCGAGCACCTCCTTTACGCCAGGATCGCCGATCTCGAGTCGCCGCCGCGCAAGATCGAGAGCGTGGCGGGCAGTGATAAGCCGCTGACCAACCGTGTCGTGAAGCTCGCGGGAGATGCGCCCACGCTCGTCCTCCTGGGCATGAACAGCGCGTTCCGTCAGGTGGCGGATCTTTCCTTCGGCGAGGCGGTTCTCACGCCCCGCGCGCGCGACCCAATACCAGGAAAGCGCCATCAAGATTCCCGCAACGGCCGCTCCCATAAGCCTCACCGACCGCCGCGCCTCCGCCTCGAGTTCCGCACGTGCCTCCGAAAGCCGGTCGGTGATCGCGTCCGAGAACCTCCCAACGCCCAGGGTCAGCGGTGCGCCATTCCCGGCATCGATGTAAATGAGCATGGGTGCCTCGGGGGCGCCATCGGGGTCGCGCACGAGCGCTTTGTGAAATCCGCTCCCCGCGCGAAGGATCTCCGAGAGCCCGGGACGTTGCGCCGCAGTCGTTAGACCCGGCGAGACAAGCGTCGTTCCATCTTGATGATACACGAAAAGATGCTGGTCCGGCCCTTGGTTCGACTCGGAGAGGCGCGCGAGCGTCTCGCGCATATCCTGCGGCGCCGCGGGGTCGACGCCCTCGAAGGCACCGCGCAGGAGCCGGGCCTCGCTCTCAAGCTGGCGTCGCATGGCATCCGATAGCGTGCCTTCAAGACGCCCCAACTCGCGCTCAACGCCCAAGTTCACCTGGCTGGCGATCAAGCCGATAAGAGCCCAGGCGGCGACCAGTCCTATCATAAGGGTGGTCGCCACATCGCGGGCGGTTCCGCGCCGGCGCACGTGACCATTACCGGATTTGGCCATTTATCCCCCCAACCGCTCGGGTCCGATTCGCGACCCGTGCAGCCTAGAAGACACGTTGCCTTGGCCCCAAGGCAACCGGATTCGGACACAGAAATGCACTCACATGGGATACAGAGCGGATAAAC
>JBCCKB010000198.1:0-6908 GCA_039027595.1 Pseudomonadota bacterium
CCTAAACCAGAGAACGACGACATCACCGAAACGTCGAGCCCGCATGTGGTCGGAAACAACTGAGGAGCCGACTTGAAGATTACATGGTACGGTCACGCCGCTTTTGGACTGACTCCCCAAAATGGACCACGGACGGTCACAGATCCCTACACGCCCGAGGGTGTCGGCTACGCACCGATCCGAGACACGGCAGAGCTTGTCTTGATCTCATCGGATGACGACGATGCCCACTGCAGAGCGGATCTGATCTCTGGTGAGCCGGTGGTCGTCAACGCGCTTGAGGTCGCGCAATCGGGGGGACGTGCCAACGCCGCTGGCATCACGATCGATGCGATCGAGGCCGCCGAGTGGGATCATCACCCAGACCACCCCATTCCAGGTCAAAATGGCATGTACCGCTGGGAGATGGACGGCATCAAATTCGCGCATATGGGTGATGTTGGCAATCGATTGACCGAGGCGCAGCAGAACTTCTTCCAAAACACCGACGTCCTTTTTGCGTTGGCTGGCGGCTATCTTACGATCCTCTTGCCGGATTTGATGGAAATGGTGCACCGGACAAAGCCAAAGCTTGTGATCCCGATGCATTTCCGCACACTGACCTACAAGCCGCGAAACACGATGTGGATTGAGAGCTTTCTCGCCCATTTTGCGGACGAGCGCGTCGATTTTGCGTGCAACCACACGGTCGACTTGAAGGCCGACGATGTCCCGGAGCGCACACGTGTGCTCGTAATGGACTATGTTCGTTAGACGACGGGGCCCGGCCAACAGCGGGCCGGCAGAAACAAGTGGCGGCCCAGCGGGCGGTCTAGACACAACGGGAGGACCATTCATGAAACGGACCAAGCCGGTGGCGCTCTTCACTGCGCTAGCCCTTACGGTGGTGACAAGTGCGGCTCTTGCGCAGGATGTCGCGCGCGAGGACACGGTGATTTTCGATCTCGACCGTACGATTAAGGACCCCGACAACTTCAATTGGCTGACGCCGGGCACGAAGCGGATGCACGGCGCGCATCAGACCATGTGGGAGCCGCTATTCATTCTGAACTATGGGACAGGGGACCTTGACCCATGGTTAGCGACGGGCTTCGAGGCCAGTGCGGACTCCTCGGAGTTCACGATCAGCCTTCGCGACGGAGTGGAGTGGTCGGATGGTGAGACGTTCGATGCGGACGACGTTGTGTTTACGGTGAACATGGCGCTAACCAACGAGGAGATTTCGTCTCGCGAAGCGGCAACGGTGCGCGCACAAGTTGCCAGCGTCGAGAAAATTGATGACCTGACGGTGAAATTCACCCTGAACGAGCCCAATCCCCGGTTTATCGTTGAGAACTTTGGGGTACGGATCTTTGGCTCCTTTCTGATCATGCCGGAACATGTTTGGAGCGGAGAGGATCCAGCGACCTTTGCCTTCAACCCGCCCATTGGCACTGGGCCCTATACGTTCACGAGCGCTACCACCAACCGCGCCATATGGGATCGAAATGACGATTGGTGGGGCGCAAAGGCAGGCTTCCAAGATCTGCCCGCACCACAACGTGTCATCTTTCTTGAATCAGGTGGCGCCGAAAGTCGCGCGCAGCTCATGGCCACCAATCAGCTCGATGCGGCCCAAAACGTCGGCGTGGGGACTTTCGAGGCGATCCAGGCGCAAAACCCCAATGTCATAGCCTGGCACGAGGGCTATCCCTATGCCTCCGCCGATCCCTGTGCGCGCCAGCTGGAAATCAACACGACCATCGCGCCTTGGAACGACGCGAATATGCGCAAGGCGGTCTCACTGATCATCGACCGGAGCCAAATTGTGAACATCGCTGCGGAAGGGGCCACCGTGCCGTCGAAGACGATGTTTGCCGAATACGGCTCAATGGCTCCCTTTATCGATGCCGTCGTCGCTGCGGGTTTCGAGCTACCCGCAAGCTCTGACGTTGCAGCGGGTCAGGCGTTAATCGAGGCGGCAGGCTATTCGATGGGATCAGACGGGATCTACGAAAAGAATGGCGAGGACCTTGCCGTCAAGATCCACGTCAATTCTGCCTCTACGGAATACACCAGAACGATCGATGTCGTTGTTGAACAGCTGAACCGCGCTGGGATCGCGGCGAGTTCGATCCCGGTCGAAAACGGCGTGTTCTGGGGCGAGGTGCTGCCTTTTGGCGCCTATGAGATGACCTAGTCCTGGCTCTCTTGCGGCTCTGTGAACGAGCCCTGGGCATCGATGGGCCGCTACACTGTCAAGGACGTGGTCCCGGTGGGTGAGCGGTCACCCGGCTTCAACAACACCGCCCGGTGGGATGGAGAGGGCGCGGCCGCCTATTCCGCCATCGTCGATAAGATGGCGGGCCTCGCTCTTGGCGATCCGGAGGTGCCAGCCATGGTGGCTGATGCCTATCAGTATCTTGACGCCGAGGTGCCGTTTATTCCGCTTGTGCAATCGGCCAAGCTCCTGCCGATGAACACGACCTACTGGACTGGGTGGCCCACAGCGGAGAACTACTACAACCATCCGTTCTTCTGGTGGAACCACACTCACCAAATCATTCACAACCTCGAGAAAGCCAACTAATTCGAGGCTGGGGCGGTTCAGAGTCTGCGCCGCCCCTATCTCAATTGAGGGGAGCGCGCTGGTGCCTGTCTCAAAGTATGGCCATGAACGGCGGTGGAGACGACCAATTCGGGCGTCTCGCGTCCATCCTGGCAGATCCCGTCTCGCGCAATGCGTTGCTAATCGCCGGTGCATCGGCTGCATCATCTTGGCCGCGGACTAATGGCCAGGATCCCGCCCGCCTATATTCTCAACCGGCTGGCGACGCTCGCGCTCACCATCTTTATCGCGGCAACGCTCATTTGGATCATTCCGCGGCTCAGCCCGGTTGACCCAGCAGAAATCATGTTGGGGCGTATGGCCGCAGGCGCGGGCGCCATTGCCAACAGCGAGGCAATCCTAGCGCAACTCCGGACCAATTTTGGGCTCGATGATCCCTTGGCCGTTCAATACGCAAAGTACCTTTGGAACACGCTTACATTCGATTTCGGCCTCTCAACCGCGACTTTCCCAACGAGTGTGTCGAGCCTCATCGCGCAAGCTCTTCCCTGGACACTCGGCCTGATGATCCTGAGCCTAATCATCACCTTCATCATCGGAAACCTCTTGGGGGCACTTATGGTTTGGGAGGAGAGCCCGAACCTCCTCAAGGTCGCAATCCCAGCGGCCATGGTCTTTACCTCGATCCCGCCTATCCTGTCGGGACTACTTTTGATGTATGTCTTTGCGGCCAAGCTCCAGTGGTTCCCACTCACGGGGGCCTATGGGCTGATGGTCGAACCGGGCTGGACCTGGGACTTCGCCCTCTCGGTCCTTCATCACGGGTTCCTACCAGCCCTGTCCATCGTGATTGTAACGTTTGGATTTTGGGCCTTGGGGATGCGCGGTCTGATGATCACGGTCCAGGGCGAGGACTACGTAACCCTCGCCAAGGCCAAAGGGCTGAAACCACGCTATATCCTTTACAAATACATGATCCGAAATGCGATTCTTCCTCAAATCACCGCATTCGCTTTGAAGATCGGCCTCCTGGTCGCGGGACAAGTGCTGGTGGAACGCATCTTTGCCTATAACGGCATGGGCAAGCTCCTTTACGAC
Source organism: Pseudomonadota bacterium (assembly GCA_039027595.1). GTDB lineage: Bacteria > Pseudomonadota > Alphaproteobacteria > Rhodobacterales > Rhodobacteraceae > Ovoidimarina. Next base: position 3,647 of record JBCCKB010000198.1, read on the forward strand.
GCGATCCTGGATCAAGATTTCCCGGTCATCCAGGGCGTGAGCTACGTCATCATCCTGATGACCGCGGTCTCGGTGTTCCTGGTCGATCTTGTCTATCCGCTGATTGATCCTCGGATCCGTCACGGGAGCGGGTAGCCATGGCGGATATCTCTCTCACGCGCGCCGAACGCCGACGCCAACGCAAGATCCGCCGCTTCGATAATCCGTGGCTCAACCCCAAGCTCTTTTGGGGGATCGGCCTCCTTCTGGGCATTGTCGTGATCGGCGTTTTGGGGCGCTTTCTTTGGAACCCGGATCTCGTTTTTGTTGGCTCCTCGATGCCAAAGCTGCCCCCGCCGGGGTTTGAGAACCTACGTGGCCAACTCGGCACCTTCGCAAACCCGCTTGGAACCGAGGGATCCGGCCGTGACATGCTTGCTCTCGTCGTGATCGGCGCGCCCAACTCGCTCTTCGTAGGGCTTTTGGCCTCGCTGATCGGCATGTCGATCGGGATCGTGCTGGGTTTCACGAGCGGTTTTGTCGGCGGCCGCACCGACGATGTGATCCGCGTTCTTTCGGATGTTCTGATCACTATCCCACCGCTTCTGATCCTCGTCGTTTTTCAATCGGCGTTCGGCGACGTGACGCTCACCATCATGGCGCTCTTGATTGCGGGGTTCGTCTGGCAATCGCCCACGCGCCTTATCCGCGCACAGGTGCTCTCGATGAAGCAGTCGGGCTATGTTCAGATGGCCAGGCTCTCGGGCGCCTCGACCGCGCACATCATGTTCCGAGAGATGCTGCCCAATCTCGTCCCTTACCTCTTCGGGTCCTTCATCGCCAATGTGACGACCTCGATTGTCACCGCCGTGGGGCTCGAGGTTCTGGGTCTTGGACCCCAACGCATCCCAACGCTCGGCCGGACGATCTACGAGGCGATCAACGCCGGTGCCCTCATTCAGAACCTCTGGTGGTGGTGGGGGATCCCGACGCTGCTCTTGGCGGTGATGTTCATCGGGCTTCTCCTGATCAATCTTGGGCTCGACGAGGTCTCCAACCCGCGGCTCCGAAAGCTCAAGGTCTAAGGCCCATGAACGCGCTGACCATCGAGAACCTTTCCATCGACTTCCCCACCACCAAGGGCGTCGTCCACGCGGTTACCGGGCTCTCGCTTTCGGTGGCCAAGGGTCGGCGGATCGGGTTCATCGGAGAATCCGGGTCCGGCAAGACGACCACGGCACTCGCCGTCATGCAAATGCTCGCCGAGCCTGGAAAGGTGGTCGGCGGCGCGATCGATCTCGCGGGCACGGATATCCTCGCCCTCGACGAAGAGGAAATGCGCAAAGCGCGTCTCGCCCTTGTGAGCTACATCCCCCAAGGCGCGATGAACTCGCTGAACCCGGTCATGAGGATCGAGAACCAACTTTGGGACGGCATTACCGCGCATGATGGCGTGACCGAAAGCGCGGAGCTAAAGCGTCGCTCGGATGCAGCACTCGAAAGCGTTGGCCTGCCCGCGCGAGTCGGCCGGCTCTATCCGCACGAGTTGTCTGGTGGGATGAAGCAGCGCGTCTGCATCGCGCTGGGCGTGATCCTGACGCCCGACCTGATCATTGCCGACGAACCCACGAGCGCACTCGACGTCGTCACCCAGCGCCATGTGATGCAGACGCTGAGGGACGTCCAGGCCCGGATCGGGGCGGGCCTCATTTTGATCGGCCACGACATGGGTCTGATGGCGCAATCCGTCGACGAACTCGCGGTCCTGAAGGACGGCGAACTCGTGGAACACGGACCGGTCCGCCAAATTCTTGAGACCCCTCAGCATCCCTATACCCGCGAACTGATCTCAAGCGTGCCATTGGTCGGCGGTGAGAGTTTCCTCGGCGACGCGGTCGGCGCCGCGCCCGCCAACCGGGGCACACCGGGCTTGCCCCTGCTTGAGTTCCGCGGCGTGAGCAAACGTTACGGCACCATCACGGCGCTCCAGCCCATGTCGTTCCGCCTCGATGGCGCGGTGCCAAAGATCATCTCGATCGTTGGCCAATCGGGATCGGGGAAATCGACCATGGGCTCCTTGATGCTGGGCTTCAACCCGCCGTCCACGGGCGCGGTGCTCTTCGAAGGCGAGAATATCGCGACCATGACCGCAGCCCAAAGCCTTGCGTTCCGCAAGGAGGTCCAGGCCGTGTTCCAGGACCCCTATGCCTGTTTCAACCCGTTCTACCGGGTCAATCACGCGCTCCGGTTCCCGTTTAAGCGGTTTGGCTACGCCAAATCGGAGGCACAGGTTCAGGACAAGATGGAGGAGGCCTGCCGTGCCGTGGGGCTCGATCCCGCACTCGTCCTGGGCCGTTATCCGCACCAGCTCTCGGGCGGCCAACGCCAGCGGCTCATTGTGGCCCGTGCGCTTATGTTAAGCCCAAAACTCCTTATCGCCGATGAGCCAGTCTCCATGGTCGACGCCAGCCTTCGCGCGACGATTCTCAAGAACATCTACGATCTCAAGGATCAGCATGGGATTTCGATCCTCTACATTACCCATGACCTCGCGACGGCCTACCACGTCTCCGACTACGTTATCGTGCTTTACCAAGGTCACGTGGCGGAAGCAGGTCCACCGGCAGAAGTGATTGGCGACCCGAAGCATGAGTACACGAAGCTACTGATCGATTCTATCCCATGGCCGGATCTCGACAGGCCCTGGGGAACGCCCTCGACCGCAGCCGAGGATGCCAAGCGGCTCGAGCGGCTCTCGCAAGAGAGTCAAACGGAGTTCCGCGGTACGGTGCCGGGATTTGAGTTGGACGTCGTCTGAAAGACCAATGACACACGACGCTCGGTTCACGGCAGAGAAAATCGCTCAACGCCTCGCGCTCGTTCAGCGGCACGTGTTCCGCAATGCACTGCCGTTGGCGCCATTCAGCATTCTACCACTTGAAGACGCGACCGTGCCTCCGCCCGTCGATGCCGACCACAGCAATTGGGAGGTGATCGCGCACAACAGCTACTGGGGCAAACCAAGCCTCAACTTCCTTATGCGATCGCATTTCAAGGTACCCTCTGATTGGGCCGGGAATCTGGCCCTTCACCTTCCGCTTGGCGAAGCAGGAGATATCTTCACGCACCCCGAAGCGCTCGTCTATATCGATGGGAGGCCCATTGCGTCGGCTGACCGCTATCACCACACCGTCCCGTTGCCGCCCCATGTTCATGACGGTCAGCGTCACCAGATCGCTTTACACGGTTGGACGGGGCTCTCCGGCTGGCCTCCGGATCCGGA
>JBCCKB010000199.1:0-6897 GCA_039027595.1 Pseudomonadota bacterium
CCGCGCACCTTCGTCGATGTCGACAAAGCAATCGCCCTTTTCCAGGTGGAGGTACATGGGCCCGTCCTTGACCGTGGTCTTGAACTCCCCGAGCTTTCCGCGGGCTTTCTGAATAATCTGCTCCCGGTCGCCGTTCACCTCAAGACGGGACAGGCCGTAAATCTCTTCGTTCTTCCCGGGCGTTCTTGCGGAGACCAGCGCATTGACAGCGGTAATCGCCTGCCCTGCACTCCCCAGAGAAGTGCCGAAGATTTCGTCGGAAAGCGTCGAGGCGGGCCCTGCAGTCACCGACGCCATGCGCATGATATCCGTGGCGTTCGAGAAATCCTTCTTGCCAATGCCCACCTTCTCTTCCTTGTAGACACCAACGAATTGAGACTTTACCGCTCCGACTTTCTCGTCAATCAGGCCGCCGACCGCGATGTCCTTGAGAAGCCCGACCAGCTGCGTATCGGCATATTTTACGAACTCGGTCTTGGTGCTGCCAACGGATTGCACAAGATCGTTGCCCACATCGACGCGCGCATTGTTCTTGACGATCTGAAGGTAGTTTTTCTCGGACTGCATGCGGACATATTCCGCACCCTTCTTGTCCTCGAAGACCAGCTCATTGAAGCCGCCCCCGCCTTCGGACGAGTTCGTTTTGATCCCTGACTTGGTTTTGTCGGCGTCAAGCGGATAGGGCGGCATATTCGAGGCATTGTAGAGCATGCCGACGATTATGGGGCGGTCTGGGTCGCCTTCCTCGAAGTCAACAACGACTTCCTGACCCATGCGCGGGATATGAATCATGCCCCAGTTCTTGCCTGCCCAGGGTGTGGCAACCCGAACCCAGCAGCTGTCACCACCGTCGGCTTTGCCTTCCCTATCCCAATGAAACTTGACCTTCACGCGGCCATACTGATCGGTATGGATCTCACCGCCAGGGCCCACGACGGTTGCGGTTTGGATGCCCGTCACCACAGGCTTCGGGATCACCGCGCGGGGTCTGTACTGCTCAGCCGCTGGAGCCGCCTCCATCGAGACGACGTTTGACATTCCCGCCTCGACGGCACGCACATCAATATCGCTCAGGCGCGCGCCCTCGTAGTCATATAGGCTGAGCTGGTGGAGAGCGCGCAGAACCGTGTATTCTCTGTTCTCCGACTTACGGCTGTGTTCGATCAGCTTGAAGTTATGCCCAGGGCGCATCCTGGGCACCGGACCCCGACCTTTGACCAGATGATGGGAAATCGCTTCCGCCTGCATCTTGAACTTTGCGTATCGCTCACCTTCCGAGGTCTCCCAGTACTTGCCTGGATAGGAATAGACCTCATAGTTCTTATAGGCGTGCTTGCCTTTCGGCATTGCGCTCGCGACTTTCATGTCCGCGTTCGGTCGCTCAAAATTGTACTCGCCCAAGGTCACAAGTCCGGACGGAGCGCCCAACCCGCCCGACCAGCGGTAAAAATGCTCAATCTGAAAGCGCTCGTCATTGTCGCGGGGGCGGAACGGGATCTTCTCGTCGCCTTCGATCGAGGAATGCGCGCCGGTATTGTCCGCGAGAACGAGGCAGTCGCGCCCATTCTTCTCCACGAAGTAAAAGTAGATCCCTTCTTCCTCGGCAATACGGATCAGAAAGTCGAGATCGCTTTCACGATACTGCAAGATGTACTCGCGAGACGGGTACGTGCCCGTAAGCCGCTTTTCGAGATCACCCGAAAACCCGTACTCGCCGAGGATTGTCTGAAATAAATCCGGAACGTTCGTCTCTTGGTAAATCCTGCTGTCCTGGGTTCGCCCCAGGAACCAGAACCAAGGCCGGATCTCGGCCTGGAAATGCTCGCGGCCAGACTCGGTTCCCAAGAACTCGCCCCGGACGAAAACGCCTGGAAAGACACGCTTTTCCGCGTTCGGCATCTCGACAGTGACTGTCATGTCCGTGCCGATTAGGTCATCGATATCAAGGGTTCCATCCGCCTTGGCAAACTCGATATCGATCCGAGTTACCTGGTTCACGCCCTCGTCGATCCGAGCGACGAGAAGGATCAGAGCGTCTTTCTCGAACGCGCCATCCATGCGTATCGGATATTCAAGCGGCTCTGCCATCGTCTGGTCCTTGCTACGCGCCCCACCCTAAACCCGAGCGGTTGCGCTCTCCAAGGGGCGCTTCCGGTCGCACTCGTTTAGTCAAACGCATAGGAAAACTCTCCATCGGTGACGTCGATTGCGACCTTTTGCACGCTCTCGCCCTCCATCATTCGGTTGAGAAATACGGCTGAGATGTCGGGCAGCATCGTGTTCGTTACGATCGCATCGATCATGCGACCGCCGGACTCAAGCTCTTGGCAGCGTTCGACGATTGTCTCGACCACGGCGTCGGAATACTCCAGCGGAACTCCATGATTTTCCCCAACACGCCGTTTGATCCGGTCGAGTTGGAGCCGCGTAATCTTGCCAATCATGTCCGGCGACAATGGGTAATAGGGGATCGTGACGATCCGCCCCAAAAGCGCTGCCGGAAACACCTTCAGAAGAGGGTCGCGCATCGCTTTGGCGATGCCCTCGGGCTCTGGCATGAGATCGGGGTCGGCACAAAGGTCCATGATAAGCTCGGACCCAACATTCGATGTCAGCAGAATGAGCGTGTTCTTGAAGTCGATCACGCGCCCTTCGCCGTCCTCCATCACACCCTTGTCAAAAACCTGGAAGAAAAGCTCGTGAACGTCGGGGTGAGCTTTCTCCACCTCATCGAGCAGGACCACCGAATAGGGTTTACGCCGCACCGCCTCGGTCAAAACTCCGCCTTCGCCGTACCCGACATAACCCGGTGGTGCGCCCTTCAGGCTGGAGACCGTATGCGCCTCCTGGTACTCCGACATGTTGATCGTGATGACATTCTGCTCGCCGCCATAAAGAACTTCCGCAAGCGCGAGCGCGGTCTCGGTCTTACCCACACCTGATGTGCCGGCAAGCATGAAGACCCCGATGGGCTTGTTGGGATTGTCCAGCGCCGCGCGGGATGTCTGGATCCGTTTCGCTATCATCTTCATTGAGTGGTACTGGCCGATCACGCGCTTCGAAAGGTGGTCCTCCAGGTTCAGAATGGTCTGGATCTCATCTCGGACCATCCGGCCCACTGGGATCCCAGTCCAATCCCCGACGACGCTGGCGACGGCTTGGGCATCAACGATGGGCAGGATCAAGGGCGTCTCCCCTTGGAGCTCTTCCAGCTTGGCCATATGTGCCTTGAGATCGGCGAGGGTTGCCTCGCGATCCTCATCTGACAGCGCTTCTGCTTGTGTCTCGGCGCCGTCTTCGCCTGCCTCGACATCCTCGCCGGTATCGGGTGATGCGCCCGCCTCGCGCAGTTTGGCACGGAGCTTCAAGATATACTCCACCAACGACTTCTCGGCCTCCCACTTCTCGGTAAGTTCGGCGAGCTTGCTCTCCTCGGCAGCCTTGAGCTCCGAAATCGTCGTCCTCCGGTCAGCGACATCAAGGCCCGCGCTTTCATCGCGGTCGATGATCTCAAGCTCGGTGGCGAGCGCATCGATGTGCTTTCGGGCATCATCCACCTCGGCGGGCACCGCGTGCTGGCTCACGGCGACACGTGCCGATGCTGTATCAAGAACACTTACGGACTTGTCCGGCAATTGACGTGCCGGAATGTAGCGTGCCGATAGCGTGACCGCCGCCTCGATGCCTTCATCAAGGACCTGCACCTTGTGGTGGTTTTCAAGCATCGAGGCGATCCCTCGCATCATGCGGATCGCCTTTGGCACATCGGGCTCATCGACTTGTACGACCTGAAAGCGCCGTGTGAGCGCGGGGTCTTTTTCGATGTGTTTTTTGTATTCCGCCCAAGTCGTCGCGCCGATCGTCCGAAGCGTTCCCCGAGCCAGCGCCGGCTTGAGGAGGTTCGCGGCATCGCCCGTTCCAGCCGCCCCACCTGCCCCCACGAGCGTGTGCGTTTCGTCTATGAACATCACCACGGGCTTGGGGCTTGCCTGGACCTCGTCGATCACTTGCCTGAGGCGGTTCTCGAACTCGCCCTTCATCGAGGCGCCCGCTTGAAGAAGCCCGACATCCAAGACCAGCAACCGAGCCTCCTGAAGGGCTGGCGGCACATCGCCGCGCGCGATCCGGAGCGCAAAACCCTCAACGACGGCGGTCTTGCCAACCCCAGCCTCGCCGGTGAGGATGGGATTGTTTTGGCGCCGCCGCATCAGGACATCAACGATCTGCCGGATTTCCTCGTCGCGTCCAACAATCGGATCGATCTTCCCGTCGCGTGCCTGCTGGGTCAGATCCGTGCAGAATTGCTCGAGCGCCTCTTCCTTGCCCATGGCGCCCGGAGCCATGCCTGACGCGCCGGCGGTACCCGGAACGGGTGCGGCCGCGGCCTGCTCCTCGGGCGATCCGTCCGTGATCGCCCCAAAATTCTCGGCCAGATCCTCGCCCTTGATCTTTTGAAACTCCGCCGAAATTCGGTTCAAGACCCGTTCGAGCCGGTCGTTTTTCTTCATCGCCACAAAGAGATGCCCGGTGCGCACTTGAGGGGCGTCATAAAGCAACGACGCGTAGAGCCAGCTTTCCTCCATCAACGAAACGAGGTTATCGGACAGCTCCGTCGCGCCGCCGCGACCGAGCGCATCGAGGGCTCCCGTCATGTCGGCGGCGAGCTTCGAGGTATCGATCTCGTAATGGCGGATGATCCGAACAACATCTGAGTCCTGGAGTTGCAGGATCTGCGCGAGCCAGTGGACGATCTCCACATTGCCGTTGCCCCGCATCTTGGCGAAGGTGGTGGCGCCCTCGACGGCTTTGTAGCCCGTCTTGTTGAGCTTGCTAAAGAGCTTGGCGAGACTGATCTTGCTCATGGCGATAACTCCTGTCCTCCCCTGGCGGTTTCTTCCGCCGGACGTGCTGCATCCAATGATGTGAGAAAGAGATCCTCGGCGTCGAGACCGTCGGCGCGCCCACCAACCCAGCTGGTCTGCCCAAGCCGGGTGTCTTGACCGAGAACTGCGGCGGGCACCGCATCGGCTCTGAGAACCAAGTTCACGTCCCAGTCAAGCGCGTCGCCGATATAGTTCCGAACAATCGCGGCCAGCCGAGCAAGCCCTCCGCTTCCAGGCAGAAGCCCTCGGTACTCTTCCAAGCTCAAGGGGCCAATACGAAGTCGGAACTTCGCGCTCCGCGACCAGACTTCCGAACCAATGCTGGTGGCCTTTCCAAGGCCCGTCGGCCCTCCAAGAGACCAACGATCATCCGGCTCAAGGGCAAGCCAAGAGCCCACGAATTCCTGCAAACTGACCCGCGCCCCGAAGAAACCCGAAAGGATCGAGGTGAGGCCGGAAGGGTTGCGCACGCTTCTCGACAGATGTCCCGCGAAGTGTCGCTTGGCAAGATCCGGCATTGCGTCGCGGGAACTGAGCTCTTCCCCCGAATACCCCGAAATCGACGCCACCTGTCGCTCGAAAAGCTCGTTTGTACCGCGATCAAACCCCACCGCCGGTTGGCCCGCAGCCCACGCCCGATAAAAGAGGCTCATGGCGCGGTGCGTCAACATGTTCGCAAACGCCGCGAAGGTCGGATCACGGAACGAACGCTCACGCTCGCGGGCGAACTCGGTTAGATGCGGAGGCAGTGGACCATGGGGCCCAAACAGGCCGAAAAACAGGTTGCGAAGGCGCCCCGGCCCATCATCGCCACCCGGTTCATATTCAGAAATCGTGCTGCGTTGGTAGGCGAGCGTGGGTTCTTGGCCAAGGCGCACCTTGTCCTGCCGGGGGCGTCGGCTTTCGCCAAGGCGCGGGCTATCGCCATGCACGGCCTCAAGAACGCGCAACGCGAGAAATATGTGATAAGACCCGGGAGCCTCGGCCAGCCGCGCGTGATGCGTCAGATGATCCGTCCCGCGCCGCGGCCCGGCCGCCATCGCGCAATCTCCCCGCGCTGTTGGGTGACAAGCACCGTTTCCGTAAAGGAGTTGATCGAGACGTGGTGACGGAGGAACCGCTCGAGCACCGCCACCAGGAGATAGACACTCGCGCCGTCGAAAAAGTCCTCGTCGCACTCCACCGTGATCTCGAGCCCTCGCACCGCGGTCGAAAGAACCTCGTCGGCCATTCGGCGCACGATGGGTCGGCTCTTGACTGACACAATCCCTTCAAGCTCGCGCTTGACGCTCCGGTCGCCATCGCGCGCGTAAAGCCCCACCAACTCACGCAGCGCCTCTGCTCCGCTACCGACATCGGAATCGACAATCGAGAGGTAGTTGAGCGTAAGATGCCCGATCAGCTTCCAAGCGGCCTCCCCCTGTGCCAGCGTCGGGCGTGGTCTCGTGGGGGCCACCGGCGTGCGCACGGCCTTCACCGGACCTCCATCGGGGAGATGGAACATGTCCGGTGTCCCCGCCGCCAGAAGCAGCGGGAGGTCGCGGTTGGTAACCTGGGCCCGCACGGCAAGCTGGTGCAGCGATCCCGGATAAGGCGCCTCATCGGGGTCGACAAGCGAGAGAAACATTTCGGAGCCAAGGTAGTTCGTCCGCGCGCCCTTGAGACGCTCGCGCTCTGTTCGCTGCCGCATCTTCCGGCTTTGCGTATAGTAGGCCGGCGCGCCACGGGATACGGCGGTGTATTCATCGGCCGAATAGAATGGGGAGAAGGCAAGATCATCCTCACCCTCGCCCCTGATCCCCAAAACGCTTTCCACCGTGTGGATCTCGTAGTCGTTGGGCGCGGTGCGGTCGACGACCACATGCTGTTCGTGGTCGCTGGTCGTGACCAACACCCGGTCGCAACGCCGCTCGAAAAGATTGATCGCGGGCGTGCAGTTGAGCCGAAACACTTCCGGCGAGATCCCCGGCGCCATATCGGCATCGCCAGACTTCAAGAGCAGGTAGAGATCAAG
>JBCCKB010000200.1:0-6888 GCA_039027595.1 Pseudomonadota bacterium
GATCTTTTGCCGTATGTCGAAGCGATCGTGAGCGTCTACAACCTCCTTGGCCGCCGGGACAACAAATACAAAGCACGGATCAAGATTACGGTCCACGAACACGGGATCGATGAGATCCGCGCCCATGTGGAAGAGCGGTTCGCCCTCATTCGGCCGACATTCTCGGGCGTCGATCAAGAAATTCTTGCGGGTATAGAGGCGCAGTTCGCCCCGCCGGTCTTCCGCGGCAAACCCTTGCCCAGCAACGTGAATTTCGGCGCCGCCTACGCCTCATGGATCGATACCAACACGACATCCCACCGCCGCGACGACCATGTCATCGTCTCGATAAGTCTGAAAAAACAGGGCGAGACGCCAGGCGACGCCACGGCGGAACAAATGCGGGTCATGGCCGATTTGGCGGAGAACTTTGCGTATGACGAACTCCGCATCAGTCACGAGCAGAACGTGATCTTGCCGCACGTTCATCGCGCCGACCTGCCAGTGATTTATGCCCGACTTCAAGAAGCGGGACTTGCGACCGCAAACATCGGGTTGATCTCTGACATAATTTCATGTCCGGGGATGGACTACTGCGCGCTAGCCACGGCACGATCGATCACTGTCGCCCAAGAGATCGCAAAACGGTTTGATGAACTCAAGCTTGAGCATGAGATTGGCGCTCTCAAGATAAAAATCTCTGGCTGCATCAATGCCTGTGGGCACCACCATGTTGGTCACATCGGAATCCTTGGGCTCGACCGTGCCGGTGTTGAGAACTATCAGATAACCCTGGGGGGCGACGGCACGGAAACGGCCGCTATCGGTGAGCGCGCAGGGCCAGGTTTCGCGTATGATGAGATCGTGCCCGCTATCGAGCGGTTGATTGGCGCCTACCTCGAGATGCGCGAAGACGCGGATGAGGCATTCCTTGAAACCTATCGCCGCCTCGGCGTGGCTCCCTTTAAGGAAGCCCTTTATCCTGAACAAAAAGACCGCCGCGATGCCGCTTGAAGGTACGATTGATCCTGTCGGCGAACGGGTGATTGAGCTCAATGCGCGCTACCATCAGCATTCGGCCACGGATGTGTTACAGCATGCGCTAGAGGATCCGGCCTTCGGCGCCACTGCCTTGGTGTCGTCCTTTGGTGCGGAGTCAGTCGTCCTTTTGCATATGGTCGCGATGATCGACCGCTCCGTTCCGGTCTTGTTTCTTGACACACAGATGTTGTTTGCTGAGACGCTCGCCTATCAGAGGGACGTGGCCAAGCACCTCCGGCTGACAAATGTGACCGTGCGCCGCCCAAGCCGGACCGAGACATTTCTTCGCGATGCGGAAGGGGACCTTCACCTCTCAGACCCCGACGCCTGTTGTAGACTGCGAAAAGTCGAACCGCTCGAGGCCGCCCTGGAGAGCTTCGATGGGTGGATATCTGGGCGCAAACGCTTCCAAGGCGCAGACCGGACCCAGATCGATTTCTTCGAAAATGACGGTGGGCGGCGGATTAAGGTCAACCCGCTTGTGCATTGGCAACCCGGCGATGTGCAGGAGTACATTGAAAACAATAACCTGCCGAAACACCCCCTACTGACAAAGGGTTTCCCGTCGATCGGATGTGCGCCCTGCACGACCCGGGTCGCAGAAGGCGAAGACCCCCGCTCGGGGCGCTGGCGAGGTCGTCAGAAAGTCGAGTGCGGCATCCACTTCATCAATGGCAAGGTGGTCCCGCGTCCGGGGATACAGGCCACAGGCTAGAGGAAAGACATGAGTGTTATCGTGACCGATACGGGCTTTGCCCCCGACGACTGGACCCGTGAGGTTATTTCCGCCGATGAACTCTCCGCAGAGACACCCCCCGGCGTTGATCTCACCTCGGATGCCAACCCAAAGGACCTTTCCGAGCGCTTGAGCAAGATCGAGCTCATTCGCGTGGATTTTCCGAAATCGGCGGACGGTCGCGGGTTCACCATTGCCCGAAAACTGCGTCTCATGGGCTACCGGGGTCGACTTAGGGCCAAAGGGCACGTGATTGCAGATCAGTATGCTATGGCGCGGCGCGCCGGATTTGACGAGGTTGAAATAGACAAAGGCTTAGCTCAGCGCCAACCCCAGGACCAATGGCTCGCCCGCGCCAGTTGGCGGGAGCATGACTATCAGTCGCGGCTGAGATCCGCGGCCTTTTCCTGATCAATTTCCAAGCGTATTAGGGAGTGCGGGGCTGCGGCCTCGCATCATGAAATATGACCGAGCAAAGACCCGTGAATCAGGCCGTTTCCAAGATTGCCCTGCCCGACGCACAAGAGGTGACATCTGTGCGCCACTACACCGATCGTCTGTTTTCGTTCCGCACCACACGGCCACAGAGTTTGAGGTTCCGTTCGGGCGAATTCGTGATGATCGGCCTCATGGGCGATCCAGATCCAAAAACGGGAAAGCAGAAGCCGCTTCTAAGGGCGTACTCGATCGCTTCACCGTCTTGGGATGATGAGCTCGAGTTCTACTCAATCAAGGTTCAGGATGGCCCGCTAACGTCGCGGCTTCAGCATATCCAGAAAGGGGATCAGGTCATCTTGCGCCCCAAGCCGGTGGGTACGCTCGTGCATGATGCGCTTTTGCCCGGTAAGCGGCTTTGGCTCTTTGCAACGGGCACTGGATTTGCCCCATTTGCCTCACTCCTGCGGGATCCCGAAACCTACGAACGCTTCGAAAAGGTCATTATCACGCATACTTGCCGTGATGTGGCCGAACTTACGTATAGCCGCGAGCTGATTGATGCCCTTAGAAGCGATGAGATGATGGTGGAGCTCTTGGGGGAAGAGAACCTCAAAAAGCTCGTTTATTACCCGACCACCACGCGCGAGGAGAGCCCAAAGATGGGGCGTATCACGACGCTCTTGAAGGATGGCGCGCTTTTTGATGACCTGGACATCGAAGGCTTCGGTCCGAAGACTGATCGGGCCATGGTCTGCGGCTCGATTGGTCTCAACACCGATTTGAAGGAGATCCTCGAGGGTTTTGGCCTCGAAGAAGGCGCCAACAGCGACCCGAAGCACTACGTCGTGGAAAAGGCGTTTGTCGGCTAGACCGCCGCAGATGCGGGCTTCTACAACCGATGGGTTGATTGGCGCTTGAATGCGTGATGTCGAAAGCCTATTTTGCTGCCCTATTCGAACAGAAACCATGCAAGGAAGTTAGACCATAGCGCGCCGCCCCCACAACGCCCCGCCGACGCGGGACACCGGCCCCCGAGTGAATGATCGTATCAGGGCCAACGAAATCAGACTTATCGGAGCAGACGGCGACAATGTCGGCGTTGTGACGCCTGACCGAGGCATGCGGCTTGCAGAAGAAGCCGGCCTTGATCTCGTGGAGATTTCGCCGAATGCATCTCCGCCAGTCTGCAAGATCATGGACTTCGGCAAGTTCAAGTATGAACAGCAAAAGCGCGAGAGCGAGGCCCGAAAGAAGCAGAAGATCATCGAAGTCAAGGAAGTCAAGTTCCGCCCGAACACGGACACGCACGACTACGATGTGAAGATGCGCAATGTCGTGCGTTTTTTGGAGAACGGCGACAAGGTCAAGGTAACGCTAAGATTCCGCGGTCGTGAAATGGCACATCAAAATCTTGGTAGAGACCTTCTGGAACGCGTGGCGCGGGATGTTGAAGAGATTGGCAAAGTCGAGAACATGCCGAAGATGGAAGGCAGACAGATGGTCATGATGATCGGGCCCGCCAAATAAAACTGTTGAAGACCAAACTGGATTAGCGGGTATGGCGGTTTCCATACCCGCAGGGCCAAGTCGTTTTAAGCAGAAACGCCCGCTCAATTCGCCGAATCTCAATTAACGCTGATAACGCGAAAAACCATGGACCAAATCGAATATTCTCCCATAGAGAGAGTTATACAATCAACGGTAGATCTACTCTCCATCATATACTGGCCTATGCGCGGAACAATGCGCACATCGAGCCGTGATTGATCTCGATATGGAAAATAACGATCGGCATCCCGCGTCCCGCAATTGAAGTGCGTGACTGCCGCCATGTAATGTCGCATCGTTGTGGGTGGGGAAGGTTCAGTACATGTCAGACCCGACATCCTTGTCGGATCAATTGTCGGATGCCGAATGGCTGTCTGAGCTTGCGGAGATTGGTCGCAGCCGAGGGTATTTCCGGCGTCTTGGGCTGCGTCACAACGCAATCCATATCGCAGGTTCCGACGACGTCTTGGTCGTTGGGTTTGATACCATCGCAACTGCGCGTTCGGGGAGCGCGTCGGGCATTCCTCACGGAATGCTATTGTCGGAGGTACACGGGTGGTCTCATCTGTCACTCCTGGCCCATGAACCAACCTGGTTTCGGGATGAACAGGTTCAGCACTTCGTAGATCGCCTAACGGATCAGGGTTTCTTCGAGAGCTATGAGCGAGTTATCTTCTACGGCGTTGGTTCAAATGGCTACGCCGCGGCTGCCTATTCGGTCGCCGCCCCAGGCGCGACTGTTATCCTAACGTCCCCACAGGCAACGCTCGACCCCAACATCGCTCCGTGGGACGATCGCTTCTCGCGTTACAGGCGCGTCGACTTCCGCCGCCGATATGGTTATGCGCCCGATATGATCGATGCAGCCGACAGAGTTGTGCTGTTTTACGATCCTTTCGAAGATCTCGACGCGATGCATGCGGCGCTCTTCCGAGGACCGCAGGTGTTGAAGATTAGAGTGCGCCACGGGGGCGCAGGTCTTGGTCGCCTCTTGCAGGAAATGAACGTGATCTCGCAAGTCGTCACTGCCGCCGGGCATGGGTACCTTACAGAGACGCATATCTACCGCGCTCTGCAGCGTCGGCGTCGTCATTTGCCGTACCTTCGGAACCTCTTGAACCGGCTTCATGTCGAGGAGCGGCATATGCTGGTCGGTTTGCTATGTCGGTATGTCACAACGGATCGCAATGCTCCGCGCTTTCGCCATCACCTGGAACTGGCGGAGAGTAAGCTGGTTGAAGCAGGTCGCACCCTGCCGCCGGCGCACAACAAAACTGGGTCCGCGGACCAAGTGCCAGGGTCGTCAAGGACATAGCTCCACTGCTGTGCCCCCGGCTGAACAGCACAAAACGACAGACAAGACCGCGAGTTTAAGGCAAGCAACCGCGCCGCATATGCGGTAGGTAGATGTGTCGGGGCAGTCTAAAGCCCACCCTCTGCTCGCAGAAACTCCACAATCTCGGCGACACCTCCCCCCTCGCGCAGGGTGGCCATGACGAACGGCCGACCACCTCGGGCTGTAATCGTGTCGCGCTCAAGTAAGTCTCTATCGACACCAACGTAGGGTGCCAGATCAATCTTATTGACCACCAGAAGATCGGATCGCGCAAGCCCGGGCCCGCGCTTACGTGGAATGTCCTGCCCAGCAGCGGTATCGATCACATAAACGGTGAGGTCAGCCAGTTCTGGGCTAAACGTGGCCGCGAGGTTGTCTCCTCCCGATTCAATGAACACGACATCTAGATCGGGGATCGCATCACGAAAGGCGGCGACCGCCTCGAGATTGATCGAGGCATCCTCTCGGATCGCGGTATGGGGGCATCCGCCCGTTTCGACCCCACGGATGCGGTCCCCAGAAAGAACCTGCGCCCGCACCAGGAAGTCCGCGTCTTCGCGCGTGTAGATGTCGTTGGTGATGACCGCCACCGAGTAGTCCGGGGCCATTGCTCGGCAGAGCTCAGCCGTGAGAGTGGTCTTGCCTGCGCCCACGGGGCCGCCAATACCCACACGCAGAGGTCCGTTGCCGCTCATGAGCGAAAGATCCTGACCTCAAGGGTCTCATGGGCCATGGCAGCCAAATCGGCCCCCGGCACACCCATGCCGAGACATTCGACGGGAGTACTGGTGGCTTCGGCTGCAACTTCCAGAATTTTACTCCGCAGACTTGCGAGGATGCGTTGTCCCTCAGTTTGCCCGAGCGGCACAAAGCGGACGGCCGCGGACACGAGGTTTGTGACAAAGGCGTTGAGGTAAAGCTCCGCGACGCGGGCAGCAGGCAAATTTAGTGCCCGTGCCGCCGCACCGACCGCCACGGGTAAGGCCACGCTGGGCACCTCGGATCCCGATACCGCATTGACTGTCTGGGCAAAAGCGGCTCCTTGCGCGCTTGTCTCTTCCCATCGCTCTCGGGACGCGGCAAGCCCCTCGGCCAGCGCGGCCAACGCATGAAGGTCTTCCTCGGGATCAAGCGCCGCACACAAAAGCACGGCATCGCTCAGTCCAGAACCTCTGCAAAGCACAGCGCCGATCCAGTTCTCCACGTCTCCAGACGTCCTGACGTCCCCCGAAGAGATCGCCGCCTCCAGACCATGTGACCAGGCGAAGCCGCCAACTGGGAAGGCAGGAGAAAGCCATTGGATTAGCGTCAAGAGTCCGGCATCACCCATGGGCATGCGCATGGTCATGTCCCAGCGTCCTGCCGTGACCGTAGGCACCGCCCTCTGGCGAGAACGGTCCGTTCACGGCCTCTACGCGAGCGCCCAATTTGCGGAGCATAGCCGCAAGGACGTGGTCGTCACGGATAAGCAAGCGGTCGCCCTCGATACGGCAGGGCGTATGGCGATTACCGAGATGCCACGCAAGCCTCGGCAGATCTCCCGTTACTGAGAGGAGAGCCTCGGGAGCGGCGCGCACGGCGATCACACTGCCATCCTCTAGACGGAAACCGTGGTTGTCTTCGACAGAAACAACCTCGGGCAGGTCGACCAGGAACGCCACGCCGCCTCGGCTGACCAGACGCTTGCGCCGGATAAGCCTCCCCTCGTAGTCGAGCAACACGTGATCGGTTGCACGGTCCGCTGGTACGACGCGTGTTGCGCGGATTAATGCCATCACCTCACCCTAACCCGTTGTCGCCGAAGGGACCA
>JBCCKB010000201.1:0-6853 GCA_039027595.1 Pseudomonadota bacterium
ACCCCAGATAACGGAATTTCTCGGCAGGATGATGGCGCGGCCGGCGGCTCAGAGGGCCTATGATGCGACATAGCGAGGGCGGTGTGTCCACCGATATGGAGTTAAGCACTTTGCCCGTGTGTCCACTCTGCGATCGACCAATCCCAGCCGACGCGCCGCAAAGCCGTCATCACCTTGTGCCAAAGCTTCGCGGGGGAAAGGGCGGGGAGACGGTCCTCTTGCACCATATCTGCCATAAAGAAATCCACGCAACGCTGAGCGAGGCGGACCTTGCGAGGAATTTTGCCACCGTTGACGCGCTTCGAGCACACCCACGCCTCGCGGCCTTTGTCCGGTGGGTCAGCAAGCGGCCGCCAGAGTTTCTGTCAAAAGTCCCGGGGGCGCGGCGGGGGCGCCGAGCACGGCGCTAGCCAGACCGGCTTTATGCCAATGGACCATGCGCAAGACAGCTGTGGCGACCCCGGTCCACGGCACGTCATGTCAGCCTAGAAGCCTTTTCACCGCCGCCGCGTGCTCGGGCCGGGCCCCCAACGTCGCGCTTGCGAGTTCCTGGGCACGCGCGAAAGGATCCGCGTCAATGACGTCCACCAAACCATACGCCAATGCATCTTCGGCCGTAAACTTAGAGCCCGCCATCAGAAGCAGCTTGGCGCGCGCGGGTCCGACAAGGGCTGTCAATCGGCGCGGGTCGGAAGGTTGCGGAAGAAACCCCAGCTTCATGACCGGGTAAAAGAAGGAAGCCTCCGGGACCACGACCCGAAGATCAGCCGCCAGGACCATTCCAAACGCGCCGCCGGCCAGCGTGCCATTAAGGGCCGCGATGGTCAGACAGGGGAGTTCGGCCATCGCTGCCGATACACGCTCCCAAACCGGATCCGTGGCGAGACCGGTTTGGGCCTCGTCAAGATCCATTCCAGCGCTGAAAACCGGCCCGATCGCCGTCAGGATCACGGCGCGCGCCTTACGCGCATCACCCAGAGCATCCGCAATTTCATGCAGCATGCATGCCGTGAGCGCGTTTGCTTTCTTGGGACGGTCAATCCTGAGCGTCCAGAGATCCCCATCCTCCTCGACGCGGATCATCACCCGAGCCCGATTCGCGCCCGGATCGCCTCGTCGCGAAGGCTGACTTCCTGGCCAACGAACGCATCCGCATCGGCGCTGCACATCCAGACAAGTGCTTTGGCCGGCCAGTCTGGCGGGATATGGTCCGACCACTCTAGGCGGCTGACCGGGTTGATCCCACTGGCCTTGATTTCGCGTTGCATTTGGGTGGCCACCGTACCTGGAGACAGACCCATCGCGCGAATTCCGTGCTCCGCATACTCTTTGTCGAGCATTCTTGTCAGCATCGCCGCGCCAGCCTTCGAGGCGCAGTAGTGGCTCCAGCCCTCGACCGGACCGTGGGCAGCACCCGACGAAACCGAAAGGACCGTGCCGCCACCCGTGTCGAGCATAACCGGAATGGCTGCGCGCATGCCGAAATAGACGCCCTTGAGGTTCACATCTATGACGCGTCCCCATGCCTCGGGGTCAGAGTCGCCAAGGCGTGCCACGGGCTCAATAACGCCCGCGTTGTTAACCAGGACGTCAAGTCCGCCGAACGTGGCCCGGGTCTTGTCGACGGCCCCGGCAATGTCGGCATAGCTGGCGACGTCAGCAGGAATTGCGAGGGTCCCGTTCCCCAACTCGGCGGCAAGCTCGGATATAGCCGCCTCCCCGCGAGAGACCAATGCGACCTGCGCCCCAGCGGCCGCAAACGCACGCGCAGACGCAGCACCTATCCCGCGGCTCGCACCCGTAATAAGAACCGACTTCCCGGTCATATCAGTCTGCATTTTTGGATTTCCTTAGGTATTGGTCCCGCTCTTGGGTTGACCCGGCGTGGATCGCCACGAAATGTAGCCGCGAGACAAGCCATGCGAAAGGTATCTCATGCGCATTTCAATCGCCGCCGTTCCAATTTTGACTGCGGCCCTCGGCGTGCCGGTTCAGGCCGCGTGGGCTGATGTCACGGCACGAGATGTCTGGGCGACATGGCAATCCATGGCCCAGGGATACGAGCAAACAATCGACGTCGAAAACGAGACCTATTCAGGGGGCATACTGACGCTCTCGGGGATCACAACGACAATGACGGTTCCAGACGGGATCTTGGAGGGCAGACTATCGGAACTGGTGCTCTCCGAGCAGGGAGACGGCACTGTGGTCCTCAGCATGCCGGAGACATACCCCTTCTCGTTCTCGGCCGAGGGCGTCGACGGTGAGGAAATCACCCTGTCGATGCGATTTGAGCATCAAGGTCTCTCACTTGTGGCCTCAGGTGAGCCAGGCGCGATCGAGTACGACTTCTCCGCGGCAAACATGGCCGTTGTCCTTGATGAACTGCAAGAAAGCGATGTTACAGCGGATATGGCGGTCTCGGCCCTTCTGACCGATGTGTCTGGAACCTATTCCGTGCTCGAGGGCACCCCGCAGACCATTGTCAGCCAATTTCTTGCAAGCAACATGACGTTGGACATCGCGTTCTCGGAGGACACCAGCGACGCGAGCTCGCGGATGTCCGTCAGCCTCTCAGACTTAGACAGCCGCTCCACGGGGTCGATATCCCCATTCTCCGGAGGTCGGGACCTTGCGGGACTGCTGCGCGCCGGATTGAGTTCGAGCGGCGCGATGACCACGAGCGGATCAGAGTTTTCTCTCTCGATGAACGACGAGACGGACGAGTCGTTTTCCATGTCAGGCACCTCCGGCGCGAGCATTTTAGAAGTTGACCTCGGCGACGATGGGATCCGCTACTCCGGCACCAGCAGCGACGTTGCAGCAGAGTTCGAGGCTGCAACGCTGTCGATGCCGCCCGTGGCGCTCCAGATCGCGGAAACCG
This sequence comes from Pseudomonadota bacterium, assembly GCA_039027595.1. GTDB lineage: Bacteria > Pseudomonadota > Alphaproteobacteria > Rhodobacterales > Rhodobacteraceae > Ovoidimarina. The sequence goes on from JBCCKB010000201.1 coordinate 2,885, forward strand.
GAGGTGAGGTCCAGATGCCCCTTCTGGCTACCGAGGACGACAAGGACTTTGGGATAAAGCTCGACTTCTCGGACCTGACGGCAAGCGACGGGCTTTGGGGCATGATCGATCCAAGCGGCGCCCTGCCGCGCGATCCCGCAAATCTGCAGCTAGACATTTCCGGCGTTGGAAAATGGGCGATCGACATTTCTGACCCGGAGGCCATTGCGGATCCTTCGACCATAGGCGGCCTTCCGGGCGAGGTGAGCACACTCACACTTAATGGCCTCCTGCTTTCAATCCTTGGCGCCGAGCTCACCGGAACGGGCGACTTCAGCTTTAACAACGAAGGCTTCCAGCCTCTGCCGTCCGGTACTGTGAACCTTAGCCTGACCGGCGGAAATTCAGCGATCGATACCCTGGTGTCCGCGGGCCTCGTGCCGGAAGATCAGGCCATGGGCGCGCGCATGATGCTCGGGCTATTTGCAAGGCCCGGCGAAGGGGACGACGAGCTCGTCACAACGATCGAGGTCCAGGAAGACGGTTCGGTGCTAGCCAACGGTCAGCGTATCCGGTGATCCAGGCATTGACGCGGGGCCTTGTGCCGACTTCTCCAAAGGCATACCTCCCCTAAAGATGGACGCCCCGTATCCCTTGTCAGACATCGCAGACCGGCTGCTCAGTGCCGCACAAGCGGCAGGCGCGGATGCTGCCGACACGGTTGTCACCGAAGACATGTCGCTTTCCGTTGATGTGTTGAACGGCGCCTTGGAGCACGCCGAGCGTTCGGAAGGGCGTGAGGCGGGTCTTAGGGTGTTTGTTGGGAAACGACAGGCATGCGTTTCGGCTGCAAGCTTCTCCGATACAAGCATTGCGGCCATGGCCGAACGAGCGGTGGCAATGGCACGAACAGCCCCCGAAGATCGGTTTTCGGGCCTGGCCGAGCCGAGTGATCTCGCTCGGGCGTGGGATATCGATGCCTTCGAGTTGAACGACCCCGCGCCCGAGCGCGAGCCCGCCGAGCTAAAGGACGATGCATTGGCGGCGGAGGCCTCGGCGCTCCAGGTCGCGGGCGTGACAAAGGTCGCCTCGGCAACAGCGGCTGTCGGACGGCGACGGTTCCACCTTTCGGCAAGCAACGGATTCTCGGGGGGCTACACGCGCTCAAGCCAACATGTCTCCTGTGTCGCGATTACCGGACACGGTACAGAGATGGAGCGAGACTATTTCGGCGAGGTCAGGACGTTCCGGGCCGATCTTCCTCCCCCCGACGAGATTGGGCGCTTTGCCGGCGAGCGGGCGGTGGCGCGGGCCGGTGCGCGCAAACCGCCCACTGGCGCGTTCCCAGTTCTGTTTGACGAACGGGTCGCGTCCTCGTTGATCGGGCACCTGCTTTCAGCGGTGAATGGATCCGCCGTCGCCCGCGGAGCATCTTGGCTGAGCGATGCGATGGGAGAGCCTATTCTGCCCGCGGGTCTTTCGGTGATCGAGGAGCCTCACAGACCGCGGGTCTCGGGGTCAAAGCCGTTTGACGCCGAAGGGCTCCCCACTCGGAACCGCTACATCGTGGAAGATGGCCGTTTGGTGGGGTGGACGCTGGATCTGGCAACGGGCCGGCAGCTTGACATGCAAAGCACTGCGAATGCTGCTCGGGGCGGGGCGCAACCGCCCAGTCCGGCGAACCATAATATTACGTTGACCCAAGGCGGCTCAGACCCGGTTGGCCTAATGCGGGACATGGGTCAGGGGTTGCTCGTGACGTCCATGATCGGCGCGTCGATCAGTCCCACCACGGGAGACTACTCTCGAGGTGCCTCGGGCTTCTGGATAGAGAACGGAGAGGTCACGTATCCGGTCAACGAATGTACCGTAGCGGGCAATCTTCGCGATTTGCTTAGAACGCTGGTGCCCTCGAACGATGCCCGCACACACCAATCCAGGGTGATCCCGTCTTGTTTGGTTGAAGGGCTGACGATTGCCGGAGAGTGACCTTGAGCTTCTCACGGCAGCCGCACAGGCGGCGGGCCAAATCGCAAGTGACTACGCGGCGGGCGAGAACCGGGTCTGGAGCAAAGGCGCAGACGATCCGGTGAGCGACGCGGATCTCGCGGTCAATCAATATCTTCACGACTTTCTTCGAGCGGCGCGGCCCAGCTATGGTTGGCTCTCGGAGGAATCCGAAGATGACCCCTCGCGATGCGCCGCGAACCGGGTCTTCGTGGTCGACCCGATCGATGGAACGCGGGCCTTCGTGGCGGGTGAAGCAACTTGGGCACATTCATTGGCGGTCGTCGAGCATGGTCGGCCCGTCACTGCCGTTGTCTATCTGCCAATGAAGGACAAGCTCTATAGTGCCCAGCGTGGCGGTGGCGCACGAAAGAACGGGCAAAGGATTACCGCGACACGCACCAGTGAGATTGCGGACGCCACGCTTCTCGCGTCCCGGCCAGCGCTCGACCCGAAGCACTGGCACGGTTCGCCTCCGGAGGTGACGCGCGTCTTCCGGCCATCTATCGCTTACCGGATCTGTCTTGTCGCCGAGGGCAGATACGACGGGATGCTGACGATCCGAGAAACTTGGGAATGGGATAGCGCCGGGGGCGCCCTAATTGCGGCCGAAGCGGGCGCGGTCGTGAGCGATGGCTGCGGCGCTGCCCTACGCTTCAACAATCCGCATCCGACCACACAAGGAATTCTGGTCGCTGGGGCCGCGCTGCACCAAAAACTCGCGGACCGGCTCGCATGCGAGCCGGTCCGGAACGGGCCCTGAGATCCCCCATGGTTCTCGAGGGCCGCGCCAGTTCAGCGTCTGTAGACGCTTTCGCAGACGGCCACCACTAACCCGTCTGCCCGGCGCTTTGCGTAGGATACAATTGAAAGACACGTCCCTCCCTCGAAGGGGCGGCTTTCACACTTTGTCGAAATATCCAGCCTGTCTCCTTCATCGAGGTTGCCGAAGTAATGTACCCGGCGGTGGTCGAAATGAGCGCCGGTCGGCAAGACGACAGAGGCGTTTCCTTCGGCCGCAATGAAGAGATCGTGAACCACCGCGAAACAGGCGAGCCCCAATCCATTCAGGTGGAGATGCGGCGATATCTGCACCGAAAGGCCAGCCCCGCCAATGTCCGCCTCCGCGGCGCGTCGCGACGCCGAGCCCATCCTGCGGATCTGGTCAGTCCGCCGAGACGTCATTGTCCCGCGCTCAGTGACCAATTCCGGCGCCATCATGGCATGCTCTAGCGAGTGGTTTGACGTGCCGCCTCGAACCGCAAAGCATGTCACAAGCTCCACTGTTAGGGACGTGCCGGTTGTCGCCCGAAGCTCGGTGATGCTGCGCCAACCGTTGAGCGCACTTGGACGCTGGGCCAATCGAAGCTCGACAACGTCGTCTTGCTTGAACGCGTCGGTACGCCCGGTAACCACTAAGGCCAGAACGCCCGGTAGGGCCGGCTTACCGCTCACATCCTTGAGGTCACTTGTGTTTCGCCCGGCATACTCGAGCGCCGACGACCAATGAAGGTGGCCAGCCTCGCGCAGAAGCCAGCTAAGACTAAGACCCTGCCCATCGAGATGCGGCATTCCAATCATAAACCAAGGGGCGTCCCTCGGGTCGCACAGATTGGGCTCTGCGGCCGATACATACGGCGGCCTTGCTGTAAAGACATGCATTGCCTGGTTTCCCATGACGTTCCTTTCCACCTGATCGGGCGTGTCAACTCGGCGGTGCCCGATTCGCCTCACAGTGCCAAAGTGGGCGTCAGGCAAACGTAAATCTGCCGTTAACGAAAAATTTTATATTTTTTTCAATATCTTAAGAAATGCCGACACGTCGGTCAGCGACGGTCAGACGACCCTGAATCAGTTGGTAAGTCGATTGGCGCGGTGACGAAGGTATATACCGGTCTCTTTCCAACTCTCGCTAAAACGCGGAAGCCGTCTAACACGTTAGCCCTTTGACCCCTGGCGCCTAGGGATGCCAGCCTCCCACAG
>JBCCKB010000202.1:0-6825 GCA_039027595.1 Pseudomonadota bacterium
ACCGTCTCATCGGCGCGCATTTCCTCGGCCATGGCGTCGCGGAGTGCTTCGCGGACGGTCGTCTTGACCATCTCGGCGTCAGTGGGCCAGTCGGGGCTGAGGTCCGGCGCGGGCGCGGCGGGGGCCGCGGCGGCAGGTGCGGGCGCTGGGGCAGGGGCCTCGGCACTTGCTGCGGGTGCAGCGGCCGCCTCGGATGCCGGTGCGGCGCCGGCCTCGGGCACGTCCTCGCCGTCCTCCACGAGGATGGCGATGGGGCTGTTGACCAGGACACCTTCGGTGCCTTCGGCGACCAGGATCTTGCCGATCTTCCCCTCGTCTACGGCTTCGAACTCCATCGTCGCCTTGTCGGTCTCGATCTCCGCCAGCAGGTCGCCCGACGACACATCGTCGCCCTCCTTTACCAGCCACTTGGCGAGCGTTCCTTCCTCCATGGTGGGCGAAAGCGCGGGCATCAGAACTTCCGTGGGCATGCTAGATTTCCTTCACAAGCGTGATCTGGTCGAAGGGCGCGCGGATCCGTTTCGATCCTTTCGCGCGCCTCGCGATCGCGTCTTCAATTCTGTCTTGGTTCGCGGCGATCCAGACATAGGCCGTCTGGTGGGACGGCCGGGAGCCCAGCGAGATGCGCCCCGCTGCGAGGCGCTCGGGCACGAGTGCCGTCACTGACACGCCGTCAACGAGGGTGACCACCCTGTAGCTCTCCGTCGCAGGATCACGGCCTTTGATCTCCATCCCTCGACGCCTTCAGCGATACGTGACCTGGCGCACCGCATCCATGACCTCGTCGGTGGTCACAAGCGCGAGCTTTTCGAGGTTCGCCGCATAGGGCATCGGCACGTCCTTGCCGGTGCAGTTGATCACCGGCGCGTCGAGCCAGTCGAAGGCATGCGTCATGATATAGGCCGCGAGGTGGTTGCCGATGGAGCAGACCGGGAAGCCCTCCTCGACGGTGACGCAGCGGTTGGTTTTCTGCACGCTGGCGATGACCGTGTCGTAGTCCAGAGGCCGCAACGTCCGAAGGTCAATCACCTCGGCCGAGACGCCGTCCTCGGCCAGCTTGTCCGCCGCCTCGAGCGCGTATTGCATGCCAACGCCGAAACTCACCAGCGTCACATCCGTACCTTCGCGCCAGATCCGCGCCTTGCCAAACGGGACGGTCCAGTCATCCAGCTTGGGAACCTCGAAGGAGCGGCCGTACATGATTTCGTTTTCGAGGAAGATCACCGGGTTCGGGTCGCGGATCGCGGTCTTGAGGAGACCCTTGGCGTCGGCGGCCGAGTAGGGCTGAACCACCTTGAGCCCCGGGATCTGGGAATACCATGCGGCGTAGTCCTGGGAGTGCTGGGCGCCCACGCGGGCGGCGGCACCATTTGGGCCGCGGAACACGATCGGGCAACCCATCTGACCCCCTGACATGTAGAGCGTCTTGGCGGCCGAGTTGATAATTTGATCAATGGCCTGCATGGCGAAGTTGAATGTCATGAATTCAACGATTGGCCGTAGCCCGCCAAAGGCCGCGCCAACGCCGATGCCCGCAAAACCATGCTCGGTGATGGGCGTGTCGATCACCCGGCGGTCGGAGAATTCTTCCAAAAGGCCCTGGCTGATCTTGTAGGCGCCCTGGTACTCCGCCACCTCCTCGCCCATGAGAAACACGGTGTCGTCGCGGCGCATCTCTTCGGCCATCGCGTCGCGAAGCGCCTCGCGGACCGTGGTGGTCACCATTTCGGTGCCTTCGGGGATCAGCGTCTCCTTGACCTCGACACTGGTGACGGGTGCCTTGGCGGCGGCGGGCGCCGGGTCGTGGCCGTTCGAGACGGGCGCGGCGACGGGCGCGGCAGGCGCGGACGCTTCGGCCGCGTTCGCATCCTCTCCGTCCTCGATCAAAACCGCGATCGGCGTGTTCACTTTCACGCCTTCCGTGCCTTCGGTCACGAGGATCTTGCCAACAATGCCTTCGTCCACCGCTTCGAACTCCATGGTGGCTTTGTCTGTTTCGATCTCGGCGAGAATGTCGCCCGAAGATACTTGGTCCCCCTCCTTGACGAGCCACTTGGCGAGTGTGCCCTCCTCCATCGTCGGCGAGAGCGCGGGCATTAGAACTTCCGTGGCCATCTCACATTCCTCCTCGAGTCGGCGTCATCATGCCGACAATGTTTCCCTGACCGTCTTCAACGTAGGCAACCCGGCCAACGCCGGGATAATTGCTCGGCGGCAACGCCTCGGCGCCGCCGTTTGCAAGAGCCCAGCGGTAGCTCGTGTCGCAATCGGCGACGGGGAACGTCATTGTCCCGCCGCGGACCGGTGATCCCTCGGACGGCGCCGCGCCCAACCGCCGCATGATGCCTCCCGACAAGGCGTGATCCAGGCCGATCTCCCGACCCTCAATCCAGTGGTAGTCCACAGTCGCGTAGTCGGTCAGGGGTTCAAAACGCCAGCCGAACAAACCCGCGTAGAACGCCTTGGCAGTGTCCATATCGCTTGCGTGAATTTCGAAATGCGGCATCTCACGCCTCCGCATAGATATCGGTCCAGAGCTCCTCGAGCGCGGGCTCCGGGCTCTCCTTGGAGAACTCGGCGGCCTCGTTGACGATGTCCTTGATATCCTTGTCGATGGCCTTCAGCTCATCCTCGGTCGCGTGCTTCCCCGAGACCAACATGGTCCGGATATGTTCGATCGCGTCGCGCTTTTCGCGCATTTCCTGCACCTCTTCGCGGGTGCGGTACTTCGCGGGGTCCGACATGGAGTGGCCGCGGTAGCGGTAGGTCATGACCTCAAGGATATAGGGGCCCTTGCCCGCGCGGCAGTGGGCGATGGCCTTCTCGCCGGCGGCCTTGACCGCGAGCACGTCCATCCCGTCCACTTCTTCACCCGGGATTCCATAGGCTTCACCACGCTTCCAAAGGTTGGGGCTTTTGGATGCGCGCCTTGTCGACGTGCCCATGGCGTACTGGTTGTTCTCAATGACGAATATCACCGGCAAGTCCCAGAGTTCCGCCATGTTATAGGTCTCGGCCACCTGGCCCTGGTTGGCGGCGCCATCGCCGAAATAGGCGAAGGTCACCCGACCGTTGCCGAGATATTTGTCCGCAAAGGCGAGGCCCGCCCCGATCGGCACTTGGGCGCCCACGATGCCATGGCCTCCGTAGAAGTGTTTTTCGCGGCTAAACATATGCATCGAGCCGCCCTTGCCCTTGGAGTATCCACCCTCGCGGCCCGTGAGCTCGGCCATCACACCCTTGGGATCCATCCCGCAAGCCAGCATATGCCCGTGGTCGCGGTAGGATGTAACCCGCTTGTCGCCCTCTTCGGTGGCGGCCTCGAGGCCCACGACCACCGCTTCCTGACCGATATAGAGGTGGCAGAACCCCCCGATCAGGCCCATCCCGTAAAGCTGTCCGGCCTTTTCCTCGAAGCGACGGATCAGCAGCATTTCGCGGTAGTAGCCTAGGAGTTCCTCCTTCGAAACATTCGGTTTCGCAGCAGACTTGCGCGGCGCCATGGTCGCAGCTCCTCCCCTCTGAGAATTAGTTTAGTACTGAACTATCTGGTAGAGCATATGCCAGCGCGACGCACGGGGAAAGTCCCCTTCCACCGTCCCGTGCGCTGAAATTCCGCCATGCGGCATGTGCAAGGCTCTGCTAGGCTACCGCGCATGGCCACAGAGTTCGATCTTCCCTTCTCCGCGTCACCGCTTCTGAACACGGCAAGTGCGCTCTTGAGCACGTCACTCGTGGAACTCGCGATGAAACGTCGGCTCAAGCAAGGGGAAACGCTTTTCGAGAAGGGTGACCGGAGTGACTCGCTGTTTCTGATCCTGACCGGACGGCTGGAGGTTTCGATCCTCTCTGCCGACGGCCGAAAACTCACCCTGAACGTCTTGCGTGACCGCGAGGTTCTTGGCGAGATTGCCCTATTTGACGGCGGCCCCCGGACGGCGACGGTGATGGCGCTCGCACCGACGGAGCTCTTGGAGGTCAAGCGGACGCGAGTACTCGCCGAGATCCGGCGCGTTCCAGAGATTGCCGAAGAACTCCTAATCTTGGCGGGGCGTCGGCTGCGCTGGATCGATCAGCATTTGGAAGACAAAACATTCTTGCCGCTAAATGTACGCCTGGCTCGGCGGATCATGTTTCTTCTGCGTGGCTCCGAGCACGCGGACGCGATCGCGATTTCGCAGGGTGATCTGGCCGACCATGTGGGAGCGACCCGCGTCGCGGTTGCGAACGTCCTTGCGGTCTGGCGCAAGGAGGGCATCGTCTCACCATCGCGCGGCCGCCTGCAGATCCTGAGGCGGGACGACATTGAGGACATCGCGCTCGAACTCCCGGTCTAGGGCTTCTGTATAGTGCTTGACGGACGTCGGCCGCGGACTGCGCCAGTCTTGGGGATCAGCGCCCCGAGGCGCGCCCAGATGGAGCCAGGATACCATGTTCAAGAACCGCTTTTACATGCCGCCCGAGATCGACATCATGCGCCATGGTTGGCCTTCCCAGGTCCCGCAGGCCGGCCGTCACCGGCGCAGCGAAACAACGGTAACCGAGATCAGAAAGATCTTTCGTCGCACAAAGTGATCGGCAAGGAGAAATGCAATGGAAACCCGTGCCATGACCAGCTGTCTTGAAGGACGAGAGGAACGCGGAACGCTTGCGAGCGCGTGGCGACGTCGGGGTGCTTGGCCGCCCGCAGGCCGCGCCCGCAGTATCGAAGGCCCCACCCCATGAAGCAGCGGGTTAGCGGTCAGCGCGTGCCTTTGCCCTTGCCGCTCATGCCTCTGGCGCGGGCAGCGGCTGCTTGGATTTCCTGCGCGATTTCCTCGGCTTCGCTCGGGTCGAAATCAAGAGGCACCTCAAAACCCTCACCAGCAACGAAAAGCCTGACCATGCCCTTGGTGGTGGGTCCGATCTGAAGGTTTACTTCGATGTCACGTTCGCTGTCGATGCCCATATGCGTGGTCCTCTGTCAGCGGGCACGGCCTAACGCCTTGTGGGGTGTCGCGCAAGGGTACAGGATCGATCCATGGAGCCCGTGATACTTCGGCAAGCCGATCCGGATGACACTCGGTGGTTGGTGGAACAGCATGCGTTTCTTTATGCCCGCGACGAGGGGTTCGATGAGAGCTTTGGTGTTTTGGTTGAGCGCGTCGTCACCGAGTTCTTCGCAAACCAGGATCCGGCGTGCGAGCGCGGCTTGATCGCCGCGCGAGGGAAGAAAAGACTGGGATCAATCTTCTGCACGCTTGGAGCGACACCGAAGGAGGCGCGGCTCCGCCTGTTTCTCGTGATGCCCGATATGCGTCGTCGCGGCCTTGGTCAGCGTCTTCTGAACGCGCATTTGAGCTTTGCCGCCGAAGCAGGCTTTGACCGGGTGCGTCTTTGGACGCATCAGACCCACCGCGCGGCTTGTGCGCTCTACGCGAAGAATGGTTTTGCGCAGACTGCGTCTAAACCGGTCACATCGTTCGGCCGCGAACTGGTCGCACAGCGCTGGGATCGCCCAATTTCGCGGGCTGGGATTTCGTCGGCAGCTGGGGAGAGCCGCGCGCATGACGGTGCGTGAGCAGTTACTGTGTCATCATATAGAGAATTGCCCGGTCTCGCGTCGGGCCCTTGAGGTTAAGAGCCGCGGCGGAAAAGATCTGGTTGAAGCTGCACGCGTAGCGGCCGGCCTTCGCCGGGCCGCCCGACCAGGCGTCATAGAGCTTGTCCGCGTGCTTTTGCGCCCCGATGATCTGGTCGACCACCGGGAAAATCGCCTCTTCGACGGCACGAATTTCCGAAGCACTCAGAACCTCGGACCTGCTCCGTCCACTCAGGCCAAGGCGCATGGCTTGCCGGGTGGCCGCATAGTAGGCCGCTAGGCTGCGTGGCGGTAACTGCACCAGGTACGCGTCAAGGAGTTTCTGGGTCCGTTCGCCGGAGAGTCGTCCATTCAGCATTCGGTTGCAATCACGCATCGGAATCGCCCGATAGAATCCGGCATCGACCGAGAAAAGCTGCGCGCGCTCGGCGGCCGTGAGACGGGAAAGCCCGGAGGTATAGGCTTGCGTCATCATAGTATCGACACTGACGAGCAGGCCGTTGCTTACCTTATAGCCATTGCGCTCAAGAATGCCGGCGATGCGCCGCTCGAGGCCGCCGACAATCTCGGCGTCCGAGTAGAGCCTGCGCGTGTGGTCAACCATGATTTCAAAGCGCTCGCCCGTGTAGCCACGCTTGCGGAGATCCTGGCGGAACCCCGGGTCAAGGTGAAGCGAACGCAAGAGATCCACGGTGCTCGGCGGACTACCGGCGAATACAGGTGTCCAAGCAAGGGCGAACACGGCAATGAGAAGGCGGATCACTGTCAATTTCCTTTATAATGAGGCGGCAAATTTCCGACTGCGGACATCGGCTAGCACGAAAAGAAGGCAGATTTGGCGCCGGAATCGAGCATCTTACAGGTGCCTAGTGCCGCTGGGATGTCGTCTTTGTCGGCCTCGCGACGCCCTTGCATTCGAAGGTCCGTGGAGGTAGATCGCCACGTCAGGGCCGCCTTAGCTCAGTTGGTTAGAGCGCTGGATTGTGGATCCAGAGGTCCCCCGTTCGAGCCGGGGAGGCGGTACCATCCAGTCTTTACCTTTGCATTCGTGACCTGCAGGCTTGGGCCATGAAAATCGCGGTAATCTCCGATATCCACGGAAACTCGGCTGCGCTGGATGCCGTGCTTTCGGACATCGAACGGCGCGGAATATCGCGGATCGTGAACCTCGGGGATACGATCTCGGGGCCCCTTGATCCGAAGGGCACCGCGGCGCGCCTTCTGGAGGCCAATATCCCCACGGT
>JBCCKB010000203.1:0-6824 GCA_039027595.1 Pseudomonadota bacterium
CCGGCTGCCGGGCGTTGCCCGCCAGCGGCCCACCCGCCAGCCGCGCCCCGGACACTCCGGCGATGCTAGCCCGAAACCTGTTCTCGCAGAATCGATGCCGTGAGTGAGATCATCAAGTAGATCCCGGCGAAGATCAGGGCCGCCAGCAGGGTATTTTCGAACGCGCGGGGATATGTGGCCTCGTCTGGCGGGACCGGGTTCACTCCCAGTGAGAGATAGCGCACCTGACGGTTTGCCTCGGTCCGGGCGCTTTCAAGCGCTTGCAGGGCCTCCTGCATCATCAGCGTGCGTGTCTCAAGGTCCACTTCGGCCATCCTGAGCTGGCCCGATGTCCGCGCGAGCGAGCCCTCTCCGGCCGTGCTTTCCGTGAGCTGGGAGCGCAAATCCGCAACCAGCGCCTCGAGGCGTGAGATGTCGCCTTCCGTGCCTGACACGCGCGCAGCGTTGGGCGCGGGGTTGTCGAGGAGCTGTTGCAGCTGGAGCCGCTTTTCGGCCAGCTGGGTCTCGAAATTGGAGATCTGGCCCATGATCGCCGAGGTTTCGGACGCAGGGTCGAGGACGCCCAGGCGCTCCTGGAGATCAAGCACGGTCTGCTGGGCGGCCACCATCTTGGCTTCGGCCTCGGCGAAGACGCGGTTCGCGCCTTCCATCTGGTCTTCGCGGAGACGCTGGGTGAGTTGATCCACCTGTTCTTCGGCATATCCGATGAGCGCGCGGGAAAACGCCGCGCTGACCTCGGGCTCGGCCGCGATGACCTCCATGCGGATAATGCCCTCGGTCGGGTCGTAGCCAATCTTCACGTGTTTGCGGTAAAGCCGGTATGCTTCTTCGTTGGTTGCCCCCGGCTCGAGACGTTGCAGGACGTCGATGTCATCGGTGGCGAAATGCGCCTTGAAGCCCAAATCGTCGTTGAGGCGGAGCATGGCCTCGCGCGATCCGAGATAGCTCTGGACGGTGATCGAGTCTTGGCTCGTGGCCATCCCGGTGCCTGCGAACAGGCCCCCCATGCCGCCGCCCGCATTCGCATCTGCCTGCTGGATCACGAATTCCGACTTCGTCGAGTACATTGGCGTCGCTTCGACGTAGAAGTAGAGGCCCGCGATGATGGTGGGCATCGCTACGAACACCATCAGCCGGAACGCAAGCGCGAAGACCCGACCCCGGCGGCGTCGAGCGATGTCACGCTGGATGTCTTGGATCTCCCGCGCGCGGCGCTGGGCCGGGTCGGCCACTTCGGTCGAGATCTCTGTTCCCGTGGACTTGGGGGCGGCGGGCGGCGGGGCTGTTTCAGGCGTTTCGGCCACAACCAACTCAAGCATATTCGCGCGTTGGAAGGGGTCGATGCCGGCCTTTCTCAGGAGGCGGACCGCGTCGAAATCGGATGTGGGGGCGAGGCCATGCTTATGGGCCAGGCGCCGGGCCATCCGCAGTTGTCGCGCGGTGAGGCCCTCGTTACGGATCGCGTCAATCTCACCGGCGACCCGCTCGCCCGCAGCGCGACCTTCGGCGCGGGACTCGACATTCATTCCCGGGTTCGCGGCGGCGGGTTTCGCTGCGGGCGGACTTGCAGGCTTCTGTGCCTTCCGTGCCGTGGGAAACGGTTCTGCTCCGAACCCGTCCTCGTCGGGAGCGGGTGCGCGCTCGGCCGCGGGGGCTCGATCGGCGGACGCGCTTGCCGAGCGCCGGATCCGGAACCGCTTAGCCTTGGGTTTCGTAGTCATAGAGCCGTTTTGCCTCTTCAAGCGTGTCAAACATGTGAATCTTGCCATCCAGCAAGACTGCCGCGGAGCTACAGAACTTCTCGAGGGTGGAGGCCTGGTGCGAAACGACGATGACCGTCGCGCCTTCCAGCCGTTCGCGCAGGATCGAACCTGCCTTTTTGTTGAACTCGGTATCGGTGGAGGCGGGCATGCCTTCATCGATCAGATAGACGTCGAAGTCGAGGGCGAGAAGAAGCGCGAAGCAGAGCCTGGCCCGCATGCCCGTGGAATAGGTGCCGACCGGCATATCGTAGTATTCATTGAGCCCGCAAAGCCAGCGCGTGTAGGCTTCCAAGTAATCCGGGTCGAGCCCGTAGAGCCCGGCGATGAAGCGGGCGTTTTCCTGACCGGTCAACTTACCGATCACGCCACCCATGAAGCCCAGGGGGAACGAGACGCGACAGCGCCGTTCAATATGACCCTCGTCGGGCTTTTCGAGCCCCGCCATCATGTTGACGACCGTGGTTTTCCCGGTCCCGTTTGGCGCGAGGATCCCGAGTGAGTTGCCAAGCTCCACGCGGAACGAGGCGCGTTCAAGGATCACCTTGCGCTGCTGGCCCGTCCAAAAGGACTTGGAGACGTCTCGGAACTCGATCATCCGGTTTCTGCTCACACCAATGGGCCCCGTCTAGCGCGGAACCCTTTCTAATTGGCTATAGCATGCTGGCCGTGAAACACCACAGGAGGCTTGCCGCGCGCGGCGAACAGCCGCCGCCCGTGGCGGGGATGTCAAAGGCTGCGTTCTTCGACCCTTGCGAGGATCCCCGCGACAAAAAGAGAGAACCGCGGCGGCAAACCGAAAGAGCGCTCCGGTCTTGGCCGCGTCCTGGACGGGTCCGGGATCGAGGGCGACTGACGCGATGAACAGCGACGCCGCGGAGCCGATTGCGGCGATACAGCCGACCACGAGGAAATCGATGGTCCGCATCCTTTCGGACGGGCCCAGCCGCATTGGGCCCGCCGCGGGCCATCCGAAGAGCAGCATTCCAAACGGCTTGCCGGTGATCAGGCCCGGGGCATCATCGGTCATGACAAGGAGCACGAGAAACCTGAAGGCGGGATAGCCCGCGCCAAAGACCAAGCGGCCGACGATGTAGGAAAACGCGACATCGGTTGCGGTGGGGATCGCCCACCCATTGGCCTCTGCCGAGTAGGTTTCGGAGCCCAGAACCGACGCGAGGCCCGGATATACGGCGATCGGGCCGAACATCCCACCTGCGGTGGCCACACGGGGCGTGGCGGCCATTTTCCCCCGGCCAACAACCGTTCTTGAGGATCACCGCCTCCTAGACGTCCTTGGCGGCAATACTGAGGAAAAACGCCATGAGAACGCCATTGATGAGGTCGTGGAGGGTGAGCGAGCGGCACTCGACTTGGCCCATGCTGTCATGATGCGCGTGGCCGATGATGACGTCGTGGATCAGTTCGACTTCAAAGCCATCATGGTCGCCATTTGCGCCGATATTGGCCAACACGAGTGCCGCCGGCGCGCCTATGATCAACAGAAGCGATTAGCTTGTTAGGAAGGGGGCATACCCGGTACATGGTCGCTCCCGCGTCTTTCGTGCCCCGGATCCGCCATCGGAGAGGGCAGCAAGGGGCAACCATGGGCTGAGCGCGGGCCGGAGGACGCCCCGACTGACGGGCGGGGCCCGTCAGCGGCCCGCCCACCAGCCAACGCGCCCTTAACTCAGGGCGTTGAGCGCGTTCCAGGCAAACCCGGCGGCGATCGCGCCGAGGAAGGCCAGGCCGAGATAGGCGGCGAAGACGCGGGGCTTTACAAGGGCCCATACCGCGATGGCCGCGGGGATCGAACTGACCCCACCTGCGATCATGAATGACATGGCTGCACCCGGGCTCATGCCTTGCTCCAAGAGGCCCGCGACCAAAGCTGGCGCGGCATAGCCGTTGAGATAGGCCGGAGCACCCACGACCGCGCCCAAAAGGATGGGGCCTGGTCCGGTTCCGCCAAGGATCTGGGCGATTGCCTCGGCGGGCACATAACGGATCATGAGCATCTCGAGCAAATAGGCCAGCGCCAGCCATTTCCCCAGAAAAATAAGGTTGGTGAGCGCGGCGTCTCGGAAGGTTTGGCGGCGTTGGCGCTCGTTCCAAAAGCGCCAGACCGGCGCGCCCTTGAAGGGCGAGGGGGTGCAGCCGCAGCCGCCTTGACGGCTCGGCCTGAGAGGATCGGACAAGATCCGGCTTGAGCCGAGCGCCATAACGGCACCCCCGCCCCCGAGGCCCAGGACGACGGCAAAGAGGGTTTTCCAAAGCGCGAATTCGCTGCCAAGCGCGCCGGCGGTGATTGCGAACATGGCGGGGTCCATCAGAGGCGAGGCAAGCCAAAACGCCATGACCGCCGAGAGCGGTGTTCCGGCGGCGAGGAGCGCGGCGATGAACGGGATTACTTCGCAGGAGCAAAATGGGGACAGACCTCCCGCCAAGGCGGCGAAGACAATCATCCGGGTCTCTCTGCCTTGAAATGCCTCTGCTAGGAGCGCCTCGGAGCCGGTTGCCTTCAGAAAGCCAATCGCCGCAATGGCGAAGAGAATGAACGGCGCGGTTTGGCCAAGGGCCGCCAGGGCGCCAGTGATCACGGGCCAGGCTCCCTGCGGGTCGAGGACAAGGACCAGAAGCGGCACCGCGAGGATCATCAGGGTGACCTTGTCGGTGCGTGCCCAGAGCGTCGCGAGGGCCGAGTTCGGTTGGGAGATGTCAGTCATGGTCAAGCACCCCGTCGCTCGGGAGATCGGCGCAGCATTCGGACAAAAGAAAATCGCTTAGGCCCCGCACGCGTTCATAAGCCGCGCCGACGCAGATGATCTTGCGGCCCTGGCGCGCCTGGTTCACCAGGCCAGCTTGGCTCAGGATCCGCATGTGATGGGTCAGGGTCGAGCCCGTCACACCGGAGCGCTCACCGAGGACACCGATGGTCAGACCGTCGGGGCCGGCGCGCACAAGGGCGCGCAAGACAGCGAGGCGCTGTTCAGAGCCCAACGCCGCAAAGGTGGACGCGGCCTCGACATCGTTGAACATCTGTGTTCGGGGGGGCTGGTGCTGTGTCATATATCTATATTTCTACAAATATCGAAATATTGCAAGAGGGCGCTTGTGAAAATTCGACGCATGGGACCGCCAGGGTCGTGGTCGCGATGGCTGCATGGCCGAAAGACAGATAGGATCACGCCATGACGGCAGCGCTTTCAGGAGAGATTTCAGGGTGCCGCTTATGTGCCGGGCGCTTTGCGGCCACGGCGACCGGACATCGGCCCCGTCCCGTCGTCTGGTTCCGGCAAGGGGCTCGGATCCTGGTGGCTGGCCAGGCGCCTGGGATGCGGGTTCATCAAAGCGGTCGGCCTTTTACCGATGCTTCGGGAGATCGGCTCCGAGACTGGATGGGCGTGGGCGAGGACATTTTTTATGACCGCAGACGCATCGCCGTGGTGCCCATGGCATTTTGTTTTCCGGGATATGATGCGAACGGCAGTGATCTGCCGCCTCCCAAGCTTTGCGCCGAGACCTGGCACGGGCGTGTGATGGGGTCCTTGGGTCGGATCGAGCTGACCATCTTGGTGGGAGGGTACGCACATCGCTGGCATTTGGGTGCCAAGCAAAGCGTCACCGAGGTGGTCGCGGCCTGGCGCGACCACGCCCCGTCCGTATTCGCGCTTCCACATCCGTCCTGGCGGAACACCGCGTGGATGAAACGCAACCCTTGGTTCGCCGATGAAGTGGTTCCCGAACTCCGGGCCCGGGTTCGTGCGGTTCTGGAAAACCGATGACCGGTGCGGTAAGCGATGGCTCCAGCGTTGGCGTCCTCTCACGCATGGTGTCCTGGGCAAAACGGCTGCGCGCGTGGTGGATCGGCCGCGGGAAGGCGCGCGCGCGCTTCGGGCGCTTGGCGGTCTCTGTGTGCGGGGAATACTCCGCTAGTGGGCGCGTTATGACAGCCGGAAAGAACGGCACGTGCGGCGCCAAGGCTTCCAGGCGGGTAGAATGGTCTAAGGTGGATGAACGAGACGTGGGTTTTCCAACGATGACGGGTGTGGCCTCGACGCTGGGCGGCTTGCTTGGCGTGACGCGGTGCCTCCGATGACCGAAACGCCCCTTGACCGCGCCTATGCTGCCATGTCGACGTCCCCCGACGACCTCGATGCGCGTCTCGGGTTCTACGGGATGCTTGTGGATGCGGAACTCTTCGTGATGCTTGACGAAGACGCGCCCCACGATCGGCTTGTCCCCCGCGTCTTTCCGCTCACGGAGGGTCCCGTTGTGTTGGCCTTCGACCGCGAAGATCGGCTGGCGGGATTTGCGGAAGGCCCGGTTGCGCATGCCGCGCTGACCGGGCGCACTCTCGTGCCGATCCTTTCGGAGGCGCGGCTCGGGCTGGGGTTGAACCTGGGAATCGAACATTACGAGATCCTTCTTCCCTCCGCGGCGATGTCCTGGCTCGCCGGGCTCCTAGCGGCACGGCCCGAGGCTTTGCGGGATGTCCCGGAGACCGTACATCCCCCCGTCTCCGCGCCCGAGGCGCTGATATCCGCGCTGGACGTCAAGATGATCGGGCTGCAGGGCTTGGCGCGCATGGCGGTTCTTGCGGAAGTTGCTTACCCAAGCGGTCGTCGCGTGTTGGCTCTCGGCTTTTTGGGCGCACCGCCCGGGGCCGAGGAGGCCTTAACCCGAGCTGCCGGTGAGGCGCTGATCTTCTCGGGGCTGGAGGCCGGCGCGATGGATGTCGCGTTCGTCGCGGATGGCGCGGACCTCGCGGAGCGGCTTTCCCGCGTGGGGCTCACGTTTGAAATCCCGCGTCCGCCCGAGCCTCAGGCAGCAAAGCCGCCAGGCATGGACCCCGAGGCTCCGCCGCGGCTACGCTAGGCGTGCCCAGGAGAACAGCGGCGCCTCTACCTGGGCGTGTGCGGGGCGCGGCTGACCAAAACCCTCGCGCGCGCAAGGGCTCGGATTGGGTGCAATCAGGCGACATTCTGCCCGATTCAGCGGGATTGGTGCTTTCACGTTAACGAAAGCGGCCCTATAAAGCCGGGCAACTCGGGATCGCAGAAC
>JBCCKB010000204.1:0-6812 GCA_039027595.1 Pseudomonadota bacterium
CCGTCCCGCTCCACGCCTGCGAGCACTTTTATATCGTCACGGAAGCCATAGAAGGCCTGACGCAGATGCCCGTGCTGCGCGTGCCGGACGAATGCGCCTACTACAAGGAAGACGCGGGCAAAATGCTGCTCGGCGCCTTCGAGCCAAAGGCCAAACCCTGGGGCATGGACGGCATCTCGCCAGACTTCGAATTCGATCAACTTCCCGACGATTTCGACCATTTTGAGCCCGTCCTCGAAAATGCCTGCAACCGCATGCCCATGCTGGCGGAGGCTGGCATCCATACCTTCTTCAACGGGCCTGAAAGCTTCACGCCGGACGACGCCTACCACTTGGGCCTCTGCCCGGAGATGGACAATGTCTGGGTGGCGGCGGGCTTCAACTCCATCGGCATCCAGTCCGCCGGCGGCGCAGGCATGGCGCTCGCCCAGTGGATGGAGGACGGCGCGAAGCCCTTCGATCTGGGCGACGTCGACATCGCGCGCATGGAGCCATTCCAGGCCAACAAGACGTATCTTTATGAGCGCTCGACCGAGACCCTCGGCCTGCTCTACGCCGACCACTTTCCCTATCTGCAAAAGCGCACGGCGCGGGGCGTGCGGCGCTCGCCGTTCCACAGCCACCTGGCCGACCAGGGCGCGGTCTTCGGTGAGCTCGCGGGCTGGGAACGCGCCAACTGGTTCGCGCGAGGCAGCCAGGAAGCGCAGTACGAATATTCCTGGAGGCGCCAGAACTTCTTCGAGAACGTCAAAGAAGAGCACATGGCCGTGCGCGAGAATGTGGGCCTCTACGACATGTCGAGCTTCGGCAAGCTCCGCGTCGAGGGGCCGGACGCCGTGGCGTTTCTCAACTACTTAGCAGGCGGCCAATACGACGTGCCGGTGGGCAAGATCGTCTACTCGCAGTTCCTCAACGCGCGGGGCGGGATCGAGGCCGATGTGACGATCACGCGCCTCAGCGAGACCGCCTACCTCGTCGTCACCCCCGCTGCCACGCGCCGCGCGGACCAGACCTGGCTCGAACGCCAGCGCGGCGATTTCCTCGTCACCATCACCGATGTGACGGCGGGCGAGGGTGTCCTCGCGGTGATGGGGCCTAAAGCCCGCGACCTCCTGGAGCGCGTCTCTCCCGCCGATTTCACCAACGCCACCAACCCCTTCGGCACGGCCCAGGAGATCGAGATCGGCATGGGCCTCGCCCGCGTCCACCGCGTGACTTACGTGGGCGAACTCGGATGGGAGGTCTATGTGAGCGCGGACATGGCGGGCCACGTCTTCGAGGTGCTGACGGGGGCGGGCGTTGACCTCGGCCTCAGGCTCTGCGGGATGCACATGATGGATACCTGCCGCATCGAGAAGGGCTTCCGGCATTTCGGGCATGACATCACGTGCGAGGATCACGTGCTCGAGGCGGGCCTGGGCTTTGCAGTGAAGACGGAGAAGCCGGACTTCATCGGCCGCGACGCTGTGCTCAGGAAAAAAGAGGCGGGCCTCGCCAAGCGCCTCCTCCAGTTCAAGCTCACCGATCCCGAGCCGCTCCTCTACCACAACGAGCCCGTGCTCCGGGACGGCGAGATCGTGGGCTACCTCACCTCGGGCGCCTACGGCCACGCGCTCGGCGGGGCCATCGGCATGGGCTATGTGCCCTGCACCGGCGAAAGCGCGGCGGATGTCCTGGCCTCGACCTATGAGATCGACGTGATGGGCGCGCGCGTGGCAGCCGAGGCCTCACTCAAGCCGCTCTATGACCCGAAGTCCGAGCGCGTGAAGGTGTAGCGCAGCCCCTGTTGATCGGCCGCACGCTGCCTTAGCAGGGGCGGATGACCGACTACGATCCGCCCATGGGGCCGCTGAACGTGCTGCACCACGACCATGAGCTTTTGGCCGTGGACAAGCCCGCGGGCCTCCTCAGCGTGCCCGGCAAAGGCGCGCATCTCGCCGATTGCTTGCTCTCGCGCATCAAGGCCGAATACCCCACCGCGCTCCTCGTTCATCGCCTGGATCGGGACACGTCGGGCGTCATGATCTTCGCGCTGAGCGCCCACGCGCAGCGGCACCTCGGCCTGCAATTCGAAAAGCGTCAGGTGCGGAAGGTCTATCTGGCGGAGGTTTGGGGGAAGCTGGAAGGGCAGGGGGAAGTGAACCTGCCACTGGCCGTTGATTGGCCGAACAGGCCGAAGCAGCACGTTGACCACGAGAACGGGCGCGCGGCCATCACCGGTTGGCGCGCGAAGCGCAGCGAAGACACGAGCCGCGTCGAACTGCGCCCCGAAACCGGCCGCTCCCACCAGTTGCGCGTCCATATGGCAGAGCTCGGCCATCCGATCCTGGGTGATCCGTTCTATGCCCCGCCCGAGGCCCTCGCTGCCGCACCCCGCCTCATGCTTCACGCCTGGAAGCTCGCGCTGAGGCATCCGGACGGCGGCGAGCGCCTAGAATTTCGCGCAAAGCCGCCTTTTTAACCGTGTTTCGCGAAACACCGCCGAGAAACGATTAAAAATTTCAACGCTGTCCGCGACTCGTGTAGGGCCTCCCGAACGATGGGGTGTGACGGTGTCAAATGAACATGAGTTTAGCGAGCGCTCGGAGGCTGAAGCATTCGCGGTGTGTGAGCGGCTTTTGGAAACGACGCGGGATGCGCTCCTGACGCGCGACTACCCTGCCTTCGTTTCCGCGTTCCAACTGCCAGTGACCATGGAGGCGTTCGAGGGGCGGCGGGTTGTCGATACCGATGACTGCTTTCGGCGCACGTTCGACGCCGCCTGCAACTACTACGCCGCGCAGCACGTCACCGACCTCGTGCGCCACGTCGTCGCCGCGGCCTTCGTGGGCCCCGACGACATCAACTCCACGATCGAATGCCGGGTCTTGGCGGGCACGCGGCTCGTGCAGGCGCCCTTCGCCGTCCATTCCCGCATGAAGCGCGTCGCGGGCGACGACTGGCGCATCATCGAGACAATCTACCTCGTCGAAGACGCCCCCCGCTTCTCCCGCATCCTCAGCATCGGCCCCGGCGCTGCGCACAAGCACATGGATCAACCTAGAACAATTTAGTCACGCCGGATCATGCTCTTGGAGAGCAGTAGCCCAGGGAAATGCGAGGCTCGGACCCTTTGCGCGGTCCAGCAGACATAACTTGTGCGCTAAAGCCGTACGGGTAGGCATGACCTATGCCGTCTAGGCATTTTTTTGCGGGCTAACAAAGTGAATTGATCTCACGAAGTGTTTCTTTAATGTCTATTGTGGCCACACGTCGGAGAGCGCGATGACTTGGAACTCTTTGAGTTTCCCAGACGGCGGAACGTCTGTTGCTGGGGTTTTTCAAGATGAGAGAAGCATTCTTGCTTTGGATGGTGGAGGCTATCTTCTCATTGCGCGAGAGCTGGCGGCTGATGGTGCGAGCCGGCTGGTTGCGCTTGAGTACGATGCCGAAAGTCGTCCGGTCGGCGCTGCGACGGTTGTATCCGAAGCTGGGCCTCCTGGCGCCGTGACGCACAGCACGCCGTCGGCTCAGTTACTGGGGTCTGGGGCCGTTATGGTCGCATGGCGCGACCTTGCCGATGGCACCCCCAAATACGTGGTTTTGGACAGCGATTACGAACCGGCTGGGCAACCGGTCTCCGCTGGGCCGCCGGCCTTAGGCGCAACAACGCCGCTCACTATCATTGATCTTGCAGGCTCTCAGACGGGCCTCATGTGGGCGGTGCCGGGCTCTGATATTCAGCGCATTCAGAAACTCGATGAGTTCGGCAACATCCAAGGAGCCCCTACTGATATATCGGTGTTAGGCGACACATCTGCCCCTGTCGCGGTCGGGCTTCCGAATGGAAACATTGCGCATGTGCTGCAAGACCCGTCAGGCGCGTTAGTTTTGCAAATCCTCGATCAATGCGGGACCCTGCTTCTATCTTCTCCGGTCTTTGGAGAGGGGCAAGACCCTAGCCTAGTTGTCACGCTTGCGGGCGAGATAGTCGTTGCTTGGGCCACAGACGCGGTAGTCGGGGCCGACATTTTGGCCCGACGCTTTGACTTGAATGCGCAGCCAGTCTCAGATCCCTTTATTGCAAATAGTGAGGCATCGGGTAACCAAAGCGATCCAGAGGTCGTTGAAACTGTTGACGGTGGTTTTGCGATCTTCTGGGCATCTGACAGCCTCGACGGCGATGGTTTAGGTGTCGGAGGGCGCAGATACGCGGAATCTGGAGATCAGCTGCAGTTCGATGCTGTAGTAAATCCGTCCGCGGCCGGCGACGACAGCAATCCCGATGCGGCGCTCCTTTCCGGGGGAGCAATCGTAGTGAGTTGGACGGCGACAGATGTCGGTATTCTAACGACCGAAATGAGGACCGCCGAAGCGCGCATATTTGGGGGTAACGGCAACGATCGGCTCGTGGACAAAGACAACACCCATTGGCTGAATGGGGGAAGAGGTTCGGATACGCTGATCGGGAAAAACGGGTCAGATAAGCTCTACGGTGAAAACGGCCGAGACTTTCTTTTCGGTGACCAAGGCAAAGACTTCCTGAACGGCGGGGGGGGGAACGATTTATTGGATGGAGGGAAGGGCCGCGACAAGCTGTTGGGGGGTAATGGCAAAGACACTTTTATCTTTCAAAAAGGATACGGAGAAGACTCCATAATCGACAAGTTCGATGTCAACTTCGACAAGATCGAATTGGATCAAAGGCTTTGGTTTGGAGAGCTAACAGCCCAGCAGGTCATTGACCAATTCGGATCAATCGACGCGACTAGGGTTACCCTGGACTTTGGAAACGGCGATGTCTTGAAGGTCCGCCTCAAAAACGAGGGAGATGCGCTTGCTGACGCGATCATACTTACAGGAGAGCCCATGGTCGGTGGTATGGCTGGCGGCGCTCGAGGCAATAGCGGTGATTTGGGTGGCAGCAGAGACGCGGACGTTCTCGTATACCATGTGTCTGATGACTTCGAAGATCAATTTGTGGACGTCGACAAGGGTGAAGGCGATCATTTTGAAGCTATGGCCAAAGGGGCACTTACGTTTGCAGAAGTTTATTCCGGTGGCGGCCCAGACACCCCAGGATTGCTAAATGGCGAGACCGTTTTTGACTTAGTTGCATTTTCCGGGGTTGGTTCTTTCGATTATTTGATTTAACGGGGCGTTCCCCATTGGGATCGAAAGACTTTAAGACGACCAGAAGCATTAGGCTCAGGACCCATTGTCCCCGCTTGGCTGCGTGATTCACGGTTCGAAAAACGAGCGGTGAACATGTCTGGTCTATTTTGGCTAACAGATGCTCAGATGGCGCGTATTGAGCCCTTCTTCCCCAAGTCACACGGCAAATCTCGCTTTCACCGCCCAGCAGGGTATCGCGAAGCGATGTCCCGAGAGGGATGATCGGCGTCTGCTGAGTGGGATTATCTTCTTCAATCGCAATGGCTTACGGTGGCGCGACGCCACTTCGGCCTATGGCCCTCACAAGACGGTCTACAACCGTTGGGAGCGGTCGAGGTGAGTGGTTGAACGCCACCGGTTCGAGAGGGACCACGAACAAGGTATCTTCGCCCGGATGATGGCAGGTCTGGCCGCAGATCACGGCGAAAAGAAGACTGCGGCGATTGACGCTACTTACCTTAAGGTACACCGCACAGCGACCAGTCTAGGCGTCAAAAAGGGGGCGAGGACGCCCGATTGGCCGGACCAAGGGCGGCATGAACACCAAGTTGCAAGCCATCTGCGACAGCCAAGGACGCCCGCTGAACCTGTTCGTGACCGCAGGACCGGTCAGCGACTGCATCGGTGCCCGTGCATTGGTGATCAGTTTGCCCAAGGTAGTCTGGTTGCTTGGAAATCGTGGCTATGACGCCGATTGGCTCCGAAAAGCGTTGAAGATAGCGGAATACGCGCCTGCATCCCTGGACGGAAACAGCGGAAGAAACCGGTAAAGCACCCCTCTCGAGACATTGCTGCGCAATGCCCTGCCGGGCAGTGGACAAGCGTCGGTACAAGCGGCCAAACCGGATCGAGATCATGTTCGGCAGGTTGAAGGATTAGCGGCGTGTGGCAACCCGCTACGATCGATGCCCCAAGGTCTTCCTATCAGCCATCGCCCTCGCCGAACTCGTCATTTATTGGCTAGGAGTACTGACCCCAAGTCTCGCTTTCCCGCAGACGCACCACTCGTGGCACAATCGAAGTTTGCCATATTCCTTTGATTTGACTTTCTACATTTGATCCTTGTTGCGTCTTGCCGCTGGTACAAGCAGACTGTCGCATGTATTGAATGCGCCACATTGAGCGACGTTATTTAGTCCGCTCTCAGCAGCCGCTGATCGCTTTCACTTCTTGGAACTCTTCGATGCCGAAGAGGCCGCCTTCGCGGCCGTTGCCGGACTGCTTCATGCCGCCGAAGGGTGAGCCCTGGCCCAGAGACTTGCCGTTCGTTTCGATCATGCCCGCGCGGAGGCGCTTGGCCATCCGCAGGCGGCGCGCGTCGTCTCCGGTCTGGACGTAGTTCGTGAGGCCGTAGGGCGTGTCATTGGCGATGGTCACGGCTTCCTCTTCGGTGTCGAAGGGGATGATGGAGAGGACGGGGCCGAAGATTTCCTCGCGCGCGATGGTCATCTCGTTGGTGACGTCGGCGAAGACGGTGGGGCGCACGAAATAGCCGCGGTTGAGCCCGTCGGGCCGCCCGGTGCCGCCCGCCACGAGCCGCGCGCCCTCATCGATGCCTTTCTGGATGAGGTCCTGGATTTTGTTGAACTGCACCTCGGAGACCACCGGGCCGATATGGCGCCCGCTTTCGCCGCCGGGCGCGACCTTGGTGGCTTCCG
>JBCCKB010000205.1:0-6802 GCA_039027595.1 Pseudomonadota bacterium
ACCTTGTCGTCCAACTGACCGGCGGCGGGCCCGGGTCAATCACCGAGCTCACCTCGATCAACCTCAAGCGCGAGGCCTTCGAGAAATGGCGCACTGGCTATGCCTCGGCCTATGCGATCATCCTCTTCGTGACCGTGTTCGGGCTCGCCTCGATCTACGTCAAGGCGCTCAACGCGGTGAAGGAGCGGTGAGGATGTGGCTGGCGGCAACCGTTCTGGCGGTATCCTTGGCCCCTGCGTTTGCGGGCGAGACGGCATCCAGTGCCTTCGACGTCTGTCATGCACCCGCAGGCACCCGGGACGAGGTGATTGAGAGAGCAACCGGAGCGGGATGGCGGGAGATCGTTCTCGATCCACAGGACCCGTACCGATTTCCCGAGACGTCTCTCTCGCCCGCGGAGATGGCCTCGATCCAAGTCATCCTCCTCGAGCTCGGTCGTTTTGGGAGGCTGGTCGCGTATGAATTGGACAAGTGGGACGAGCCGCGCTGCATGGCCAACCTCATCACGAAGTTGTTCCAAGGAGGAGGCACCGCTGCCTTTGCAAAAGAGGGTGCGCTGCTAGGCATCTCCTCTCTACATGACGACGAACGCGGCGCTTTCTTTCTGTTTTGTCGGTTCATAGGGCCGGGGCGGATAGAGGATATTCCTGAGCACGCACGGGCAGTCGCACAGCCGTCCGCGTCTGCAATACCGGTTCAGATGTTCGAGCGTCGAGCGTCCGGAACCAGCGGAGTGTGGTTCCATGGCAATTTTGCCGAGGTTGCGAGCGCGGACGCTTCGGAGCTTTTCCGGCCCGGGGTTCCTGATCTGGTCCTCTTCAACTTCCTCTTTTTCAATAGGCTGAGGGAGGCGGAGTAGTCCCATGGCTGCGTATTCCATCACAGAGCCGTCCAATCGCACCAAGTGGGTCGCCGGTGCGCTCGTCATCCTCTATGCGCTCATCACGATGATCCCGCTTCTGTGGATCTTCGCGACCGGCTTCAAATCGCCGTCCGACGCGATCAGCTACCCGCCCAAGGTGCTCTTCGAGCCGACGCTTGAGGGCTATGTCAACCTCTTCACCACGCGGACCAGGCAAACGGACGAATACCTCGCCGCCAACCCGCCCCAAACCTGGGCCGAGGAGATCGTCCGTCAGTATGACATGGTCATCGTCGGACCTTCGCGCTACGGCGAGCGGTTCCTGAACTCGATCATCATCGGCTTCGGGTCCACCTTTCTCGCGGTGTTCCTGGGCACCATGGCGGCCTATGCCTTCTCGCGCTTCAAGGTGCCGCTCAAAGACGACCTCCTGTTCTTCATCCTCTCGACCCGGATGATGCCGCCCATCGCGGTCGCGATCCCGATCTTCCTAATGTTCCGCTCCTTGGGGCTCTCTGACACCCATCTCGGCATGATCCTTCTCTACACGGCGGTGAACATCTCGCTCGCGGTCTGGCTCATGAAGAGCTTCATCGACGGGATCCCGCGCGAGTATGAAGAAGCGGCCCTGATCGACGGCTACACCCGCTTTCAGGCCTTCATGAAGGTGGTCCTGCCCCAGGCGGCGACGGGGATTGCCTCGACCGCGATCTTCTGCCTGATCTTCGCCTGGAACGAATACGCCTTCGCTGTGCTGCTCACGTCGGGCACGGCCCAGACCGCGCCGCCGTTCATCCCGACCATCATCGGTGTGGGCGGGCAGGATTGGCCCGCCGTGGCTGCGGGAGCGACGCTCTTCCTGATTCCGGTCCTCGTCTTTACCGTGCTCCTGCGCAAGCACCTGCTTCGGGGCATCACCTTCGGAGCGGTTCGCAAATGATCCACAGGAACCAGGAGAGCAATTCGATGTTGAGAATCCTCGTAACCGCGACGCTTCTGTCCGCGGCCACGGCCATACATGCCGAAGAGGCCTGGAAAACGATCCCAGCGCCTGCTCCCATGCCAGAGCCATCCGCGTCCGGCTTGGCGGATATCAACGGGATCCAGATGTACTTCGCCACCTATGGCGCGGCCGAAGGGACACCAATCCTCTTGATCCATGGTGGTCTTGCCCATGCGGACATTTGGTCTGCTCAGATCTCGGACCTGATGACCGACCACGCGGTCATCGTTGCCGACACCCGAGGGCACGGGCGGTCCACCAACGACGGCAGCGCCTACACCTACGAGCTTCTGGCGGAGGATTACGTCGGCCTTCTGGACCATCTGGACGTGGAGAAGGTGCATCTCGTCGGCTGGTCCGACGGGGCAAACATTGGGTACGAAATCTCCAAATCCGCGCCAGACCGTCTGGCAAGCCATTTTGCCCATGCCGGAAACGTGACGTTGGACGGCATCGACCCGTCCGTCGAGACCAACCCGGCCTTCGGGACCTATGTCGGGCTGATGGCGGAGGACTATGCCAAGCTTTCAGCAACGCCGGACGCGTTCGAGGGTTTCCTGGGCGGGGTCGTGGAGATGTGGTCGACGGACAAGCCGGGTGGTCTTGCGGCACTCGAAGAGGTGGGGGTTCCCACACTGGTTGTCCAAAGCGCCCATGATGAGGCGATCCTAATGGACCACTCCAAGGATATCGCCGGCGCCATCCCGGGGGCTGATCTTCTGGTTTTGGAAGATGTGAGCCATTTCGCCATGTTCCAGGATCCTGGGGCCTACACGGCGGCCATCCGGGACTTTCTAGAGTGACGGGGCGGTCAGGGTGATGCGATTTCTCGACGGCCTCCGTCGCCTAAGACGTGGACCATGGGAAATGGTGGCGAGTATCCTGATTGCCATTGGGGTTGTTATGCTGATTCAACCGTTCGTTCTCGGGCTCTACACCTACTCGTTCATCGTCACCCTGACCGGCACGGTCACGTTCATTATCGTCAGCCACTTCCCGGATGACGAGTGATGGCGGAGATCGTGATTGAGAATATCCGGAAGGAGTTCGGGAGCTTCACCGCCGTCGAATCGTCCTCGTTCCGGATTGAAGACGGCGAGTTCTTTATGCTCCTTGGCCCTTCCGGATGCGGCAAGACCACGACGCTAAGGATGATCGCCGGGCTCGAGCTGCCCACGTCCGGGGCAATCTACATTGACGGGGAAGATGTGGCGCAACGGCCCGCCTCCGAGCGCGACATCGCCTTCGTGTTTCAGATGTTCGCGCTCTATCCGCATATGAACGTCCGGAGGAATATCTCTTATCCTCTTGTTTCCCAGGGGCTTCCCCGTGCCCAGGTCAAGGCCAAGGTGGCGGAGGTCGCCCGCATCCTTGGGATAGAGGATATTCTCGATCGCCCGGTGGGCGGGCTCTCGGGCGGCGACCGGCAGCGCGTGGCGTTGGGCCGCGCGATCGTGCGGGAACCCAAGGCCTTCATGATGGACGAGCCGCTCGGCGCGCTTGATGCTGAGTTCCGCGAGCACATGGCCGAAGAGCTCCGCGCGCTCCACGACCGGATGGGCGCGACGACGGTCTATGTCACCCATGATCAGCTCGAGGCGATGCAGATGGGCGACAAGATCGTGGTGATGAACCACGGCGTGATCGAGCAGTTCGGCACGCCTCAGGACATTTACGACAAGCCCGCCACGATGTTTGTCGCCGACTTCATTGGCAGCCCTTCGATGAATTTTCTCAAGACCCATGGCAATGTGTCCAACGGCGCCCGCGAGGTGACCCTCGAAGGGAGCCGGATCCCTGTGCCGGAAATGTACGAGCCGTTCGAAGGCGAGCTCGTGTTCGGTGTCCGGCCTGAGCATATATTTCTTTCAGATTCAGGGTCTTATCGCGGCGAAGTGCGGGCGGTCGAGTATCTCGGCACGACCCAGATCGTGACGCTTGACACCCATGCCGGACCAGCAAAAGCGCGGATCTCCTCGGACCGACCCGCGCGCCCGGGCGAGACCGTGGGTCTGGGGTTTAACGGCGAGACGGTGACGCTTTTTGATGGCCACTCCGGCCGCGCGCTCAAGTCATCTCTCAACGAGGGCGTTCTGCATGGCTGACGTCGCGCTCAGGGGGATCACAAAGCGCTTCGGCAACACCTCTGCCGTCGACACCGTGACGATGGAGATCCCCGATGGCGCATTTGTTGTCCTCCTCGGACCTACGGGTGCGGGCAAGACCACCACGCTGCGGCTTATCTCAGGACTTGAAGCCCCCGACGCGGGCGATATCGAGATCGCTGGGCGATCGGTGCTGAATGACACGCCCGCACAGCGCAATGTCGCAATGGTGTTTCAGCAATACTCGCTCTACCCCCATATGAGTGTGCGTGAGAACCTCGCATTCCCGCTGAAATCGCCGATCCTGAAGACGCCGCCTGACATTATCCGTCAGCGTGTCGAGGAAGTGGCGGAGGTTCTTCGGATACCGCACAAGCTCGACAACAAGGCGACGGCTTTGTCGGGGGGGGAGATGCAACGCGTTTCAATCGGCAGGGCGTTGGTGCGAAGCCCGAACATCTTCTTGATGGACGAGCCCCTGTCATCGCTCGACGCCAAGCTGCGGGCGGAATTGCGCGTCGAACTCAAGCGCATCCAAGCCGACTTGGGCGCAACGCTTCTCTATGTCACCCATGACCAAATCGAAGCGATGACCATGGCGACCCATGTGGGTGTCCTTGACGAGGGACGACTTGTGCAGTTCGGCAGCCCGCGCGAGATCTACGAAAACCCCGTTAGCCTTTATGTCGCGTCCCGTCTTGGGCTTCCTCGGATCAATGCCTTGCCAGCAGAGCTTTTTTCCGGTGCGCCCATCGGGGCCAAGACGATCGGTCTAAGGCCCGAGCATATTCGCGAAGGCGCAGGGCTGGCCTCAACGGTGACACGGGTCGAGCATCTTGGCGATCAGACCCGGCTGCATTTGCGTTTCGAAGGCCATGACATCGTGACGCTGGCAGACGCCCACACGCCGCTTGCGCCTGGAGATAGCATCGCCATCCAACCAAGGAACCCACTCTGGTTTGACAGCCAAGGTGCCCGCATCGCCTGAGGAGGACCGCCATGAAGCAGTTCATCAATGCCAAGGAAACACTCGTCACCGAGGCCATCGACGGCGCCTTGCGCACGGCCGGCGGACGGCTCGCCCGGCTCGACGGGTATCCGCATATCAAGGTTGTGGTGCGCACGGACTGGGACAAGTCAAAGGTGGCTCTGGTCTCGGGCGGGGGCTCGGGGCATGAACCCTCCCACGCTGGGTTTGTCGGTCAGGGTATGCTGACGGCGGCGGTGTGCGGCGATGTTTTTGCCTCTCCCTCCGTTGACGCGGTCCTCGCGGGTATCCTCGCGGTGACCGGTGAGGCGGGCTGCCTTTTGATCGTCAAAAACTATACCGGGGACCGGCTGAATTTCGGACTTGCGGCAGAACGGGCCCGTGCCTTTGGACTGAAGGTCTCCATGGTGGTGGTCGACGATGACGTGGCGCTTCCTGATCTTCCCCAGGCCCGCGGCGTCGCAGGGACACTGTTTGTTCACAAGATTGCCGGGGCGCTCGCTGATCAGGGCGCTGATCTCGATGCGGTGACGGCGGCGGCACGGCGGGTAATCGATGGTGTCGTCTCAATTGGAATGTCACTCGATACATGTACTGTCCCGGGCTCGCCCAAGGAGGATCGGATCGAGCCCGGAAAGGCCGAGCTTGGCCTTGGAATCCATGGTGAGGCGGGGATTGAGCAAGTGGACTTTTCCAGCGCCCGCGCGGCCATGGAGATGGTGGTTGACCGCCTCACACCTCGAATTGGACCAGGTCCGCACGTGGCGCTTGTGAATAACCTCGGGGGAGCGACGCCGCTTGAGATGTCAGTGCTCGCCGAGGAGCTCGCCCGGTCGCGGATCGGCGAACAGCTTCATTGGTTCGTCGGGCCGGCGCCGATGATGACATCGCTTGACATGCAAGGCTTCTCGATTTCACTTCTGCCGGTGTCGAAAGCCGATGAGACGGCGCTTTTGGCGCCGGTCGCCCCGTGGGCGTGGCCGGGTTGCCTAGCCCTTGGAGAGGTCACTGTTCAGCGTCTGCCCGACGGGCTGGCCCCGATCCAGCCGACGCCGTCGCCGCATCCTGAAACCGCGCAGTTTCTTAAGCGCTGCTGCGCCGTGATGATCGGCGCCGAGGCGGAGTTGAACGCGCTTGACGCGAAGTCAGGAGACGGGGACACAGGCTCGACCCTGGCGACCGCGTCGCGCGCACTTTTGGAGGCAATGGAGCGCCTTCCATTGGCGGACCACACCCAGCTTTACCGCGCGATCGGTCAGGAGTTGTCGCAGACAATGGGAGGATCTTCGGGTGTCATCCTGGCAATCTTTTTTGCCGCGGCAGGCGACGCCGCTGCGAGCGGGCTCGGGACGGTGGACGCGCTCAAGGCCGGGCTTGACAGGATCCAGCAGGTGGGGGGCGCGCGGCCCGGAGACCGCACACTGATCGATGCGCTAGAGCCCGCGCTTGCGGCCTTGCCGGACGGGACGGCGGCGGCGGCGACGGCGGCGCGTCGAGGCGCGGAGCTCACCGCCACGATCACATCGGCCAAGGCAGGACGGGCCACCTATATTGCGGCCGACAAGCTGGCCGGTCACAACGATCCGGGGGCGGAAGCCGTCGCCCGGCTCTTTGAGCATATCGCGGCCGACGCAGACGCAGCTGCCTAAGCGCCGGTGGATTTGCGAAGCGGGTCAATAGTTGACATGGTCAATCATAGCGGGAAGATGTCCCTTGAGCTGAAAGAGGACGTCCCAATTTGCGAACCCAGGTCTGCATCGTTGGCGGCGGCCCGTCTGGGTTACTCCTGGGACAGCTGCTCCACCAGCGTGGGATCGACACGGTCATCTTGGAGAGGAGGTCGC
>JBCCKB010000206.1:0-6798 GCA_039027595.1 Pseudomonadota bacterium
CGCGCACAAGCTTGAGAGGGGCGATGATCCTCAATGGCCTCGCGTTTGCGCAACTGGTCATTTGAATCGCCGCATTCGTGTGGCTTACGCGAATTCTTGTCCCAGAAGAGTTCGGGCTGGCCGCAATCGCCATCACGATTGTACTAATGGCGGGTGCACTCAACGACGCTGGGATGTCGAGCGCGCTTGTGCGGCGCGCTTGGCCCGCGCAAACGCTGACCTTCACCGTCTTCTGGACGCAGCTCGCCATAGGTTTTGCCCTTGCCGCGATTGTCGTCGTCGCAGCACCGGGTCTCGGCTGGATCTTTGGGCGTGCGGATGCGGTACCCTTGATCCGGCTGGCCGCCGTCGCGCTGATCGCAAATGGAATAGCCTCGGTCCCTTGGGCAACGCTTCAGCGCGCCGAACGCTTTGGCGCCATCGCCGTCTCAGAGACCATCGCAAGCGCCCTGGCAATTTTGACCGCGGTGTCTCTCGCGGTGTCCGGCACAGGCGCCTATGCCGCGCTTAGCCTATTTGTTGTTCCGGCCGTCGTCCGAGCTGGATGCCTCCTGATATCGTCAGGTTTGCGCCCACGTCTGCGCTTTTCGAGGCGCGTCCTCGGAAGCATCTTGCCGTACGCGCTCAATCTCCTGGGCGAACAGTTGATCAATATGGGGGCCCAACAACTCGACAGAACGCTCATCGGAATTCGGCTAGGCGCGCCGCAGCTCGGGATTTACCACCAAGCCGGGCAGGTGTTAATTATTCCATTGCAGCTTCTCGCATGGGGCACAAGTGCCGCACTCTTTCCAGCTTTTGCAAAACAACAGACCGACCTGGGCCATTTGCGTGTCTCCTATCTTGGAAGCACACGGCTCTTCGTTGCACTTGTCTTTCCGATTTACACAGGAGCGTGGTCCCTGCGAACCGATTCAACCGGTCAAAGTCGAGTCCTCACCAAGATAGCCACGTGAAGTCGCTGTTCGGACCCAAAGCTTCGGCAATCCAACACGAAACCATCACGCCAACGCCCAGCGCCCCGAAATATGGATCTACAAAAAGGATGCGTTGTCGCGTTAACGGCTCTGAAACCATCACAATTACTCGTGCTAGTCCTAACCCCGACCCTTGTGGAGACTATCACGGCACTTGATGCTCGGTAAATGTTAGCCTTAGTAACCAGAGCGAAGACCCGCCTGAACGGCACGCCAATTCGCCGTTGATCCGGCGTATTATCGCCGCAAAGCCTACAATGCGCCTCGGTCCTCATGTCCGTCTGACTTGGCCTCCAGCGGAGACAGCGTCCTTGTGTCGAGTGAGATCAGCAAATCAAGCAGACGCTCGTGATCCGCATCTCCCAGTTTCTGGCGCAAGCTCCGGGCAATGGCAGCCGCGCGCTCAGTGTTGGCATCTAGGATGGCCTCGCCCGCAGGCGCGATTGAGATTGTGAGCCTTCGCCGATCGTTGGCGTCGCGGTCATGGGTAATGAGCCCCCGCGCATGCATGGACTGCGCGATCCTTGTAAGGCTTGGCACAAGGAGGCTCGCGCGCTCCGCCAATGTGGTGGCATCTAACGGACCGAACTCGGCGAGTACACGAAGGACGCGCCACTGTTGTTCGGTTATCCCCGAGGTGCTGAGCATGTCCCGGATCGGCGCCATGACAGCCTCGCGGGCGCGAAGAAGCGCGAACGGAAGCGATCGTGACGTCGGCGGCAGCATGGAACTCCGTGCCTTCCTCAAGTGCCAATCCCTGCGATCCAATGCGCGCTCTGAACGGATCGGGAAATCCACTTGACCCGTTATGGCATAATTACTTAACAAAGCAAGTAATGAACCACCCGAGGTAACCCATGGCGCATGTTCACATCGAGTACTCCGCGAACGTAGAGGAAAACCTGGACATGGCTGCCCTATGCGAAGCGATACGCGCCGCGGCCGCCGACATCGACGCTCTTCCGATGCCAGGTCTTCGCGTGCGCGCCACCCGTGTTGATCACTGCGCAATCGCAGATGGCGACCCGGACCATGCATTCGTAGACATCATATGTCGTCTTCGGGCAGGGCGATCGCACGGCGTCAAATCCGAGATCACCGAAAAGCTCTTTGCCACGGCCCAGGACCGGCTAGCGACGCTGATGGCAGAGAGCTCCATCGCGCTCTCATTTGAACTCCAAGAGATCGATCCTGAATTCTCACCTAAGGCGGGAACAACCCGAGACCATCTGGCAACGGCTCCATGAGTACACTCTCGCAGAACATCGTCAAACTAGACCGCGTTCTGGAGCGGCTGCGGGTTGAAGGCGTAAAAAATCGGATCAATGGGAGACCTCAAGACGGGCAAGCAGGAACATTCCGCGTGACCACCCCTGTCGACAAGAGTGTAATCTGCGAGGCTGCTCGCAGCACCTCCGCAGATGTTGATGCGGCAGCGAGGGCCGCTCACGCGGCTTTCTCTGGTTGGCGCGATATGCCGGCGTCCGAACGGCGTCGGATTCTCCTGCGCATCGCAGACGCAATCGAGGCGCGATCCGAGGAGATCGCCCTTACCGAATGTTGGGACACTGGCCAAGCTCTTCGCTTCATGTCAAAGGCGGCGCTTAGGGGAGCGGAGAACTTTCGCTACTTCGCTGACCAGGTGCTTCAGGCGCGCGATGGTCAACAGCTACGTTCGCCGACGCTCCTGAACATCACAACACGGGTGCCGATTGGACCTGTTGGCGTGATCACCCCTTGGAACACGCCCTTCATGCTTTCGACCTGGAAAATTGCACCCGCGCTGGCGGCAGGCTGCACCGTCGTCCACAAACCCGCAGAAGATTCACCCCTGACAGCGGCGCTGCTGGTTGAAATCGCGGAGGAGGCAGGCTTGCCGCCAAGCGTGCTCAACACGGTGAACGGATATGGACACGAGGCAGGCAAGGCGCTCACGGAGCACCCGTTGATCCGCGCGATAGCTTTTGTGGGAGAAAGCCGAACGGGGTCGACCATTATGGCCCAGGGCGCACCCACACTAAAACGGCTCCATCTTGAGCTTGGCGGCAAGAACCCAGTGATCGTGTTCGAGGACGCAGATCTATCCCGCGCGCTCGACGCTGTGATCTTCATGATTTATTCTCTCAATGGAGAGCGTTGCACCTCCTCATCGCGCCTGTTGATCCAGGACACGATCCGAGAGGAGTTCGAAACACGGCTGGCCGAGCGTGTGACGCGGATCAAGGTTGGCCACCCGCTTGACCCAGAAACAGAGATCGGTCCGCTTATCTCGCAGGACCATTTCACGAAAGTCACCAGCTATTTTGAGACCGCGCATGCCGAGGGAGCCACAATAGCCGCTGGTGGTGAGGCGACGGACAACGAGGGTTACTTTGTTCAACCAACCCTTTTTACCGGCGCCACCAATGATATGCGGATTGCTCGCGAAGAGATATTCGGACCGGTTCTCACCTCGATTCCTTTCACCACGGAAGACGAAGCAATCTCAATCGCCAATGACACGCCGTACGGGCTGACTGGATATGTCTGGACGAACGATCTTACCCGGGCGCTCCGCATGACCGACCGTATGGAAGCGGGAATGATCTGGGTAAACTCCGAGAACGTGCGCCACTTGGCAACACCCTTTGGAGGGGTAAAGGCAAGCGGCATTGGCCGGGATGGCGGTGACTGGTCATTTGAGTTCTACATGGAGCAAAAGCACATCGGCTTTGCCACCGGTCAGCACAGCATTTCACGTCTAGGCACTTGAAAGCCGAGTTCGCGAGGAGGACCCGTTGCCTGTTCCATCCCCTAATCTCTACCCGGCATTCAACACAATCCGGCTGTCTCATGTCAGTCTTAACGTGGGGGACCTAGCTGCAGCGCGGGCGTTTTACTCTGACACGATCGGGCTACACGTAAGCGACGAAGACGAGAGCCGAGTTTACCTCCGTTGCCTGGAGGAGCGCGGCCACCACTCTGTGATCCTTGAAGCCTCGGACGCGCCTAGAACCGTAAACGTCCTTGGGTTCAAGACGTTCGATGAGCAGGATCTCGATCGCGCCGATGCCTATTTCCGGCGCCTTGGACGGCCCACAGCTTGGATTGATCGTCCCTACCAGGGACGCACCCTATTGACGGCCGACACCCACGGTATCCCTCTGGAATTCTACCATCACATGGATCGGCTCCCTCCGATCCATCAAAGCTACGCACTCTATCGCGGCGTCAAGCCGCTTCGCATCGACCACTTCAACTGCTTTTCCCAGGACGTGGACGCCTCTACGGCCTTCTACAGCGATTTCGGCTTTAGGGTGACTGAGTACACCGAAGACGAGGAGACCGGGCGGCTCTGGGCAGCCTGGCTCCATAGGAAGGGCGGTGTGCACGATATCGCATTTACCAATGGCCATGGGCCAAGGCTGCACCACCTCGCCTTCTGGGTACCGACGCCCTTGAACATCATCGATCTTTTGGACCTCATGGCGACCACGGGCTATGTCGGCAACATCGAGCGCGGACCCGGGCGCCACGGGATCTCGAACGCCTTCTTTCTTTACGTTCGTGACCCAGACGGACACAGGGTGGAGATATACTGTTCGGACTATCAAACGGTCGACCCTGATCTCGAACCAATTCGCTGGGACCTCAAGGACCCGCAGCGGCAGACGCTATGGGGTGCACCAGCTCCAAAAAGCTGGTTCGAGGAGGGTTCCCCGTTCCTTGGTGTGCCGGTTACCGCGCCGAGCCTCTCGGCAACCCCGATCGTGGCGCCGTGAGGTCGCTTCCCGTGCGACTTGGAACCTTCAAGGCCGAGCACGCAAGCCACTACGGTGCAATCACCGATGCCGGCGCCGTGGCGCTCGGCCCCGAGTTTCCGCAATGGCCCACGCTCTACGACGCGGTCGCGGCAGGCGGATTGCGCGACCTTGCGCTCGCCGCCCAAGGCCGGGACGAGACCCACACCGAAATTGCATTTGACATGGTGATGCCAAATGCGCGGCGGATCCTCTGCGTCGGCGTGAACTTTCCCGACCGTAACGCTGAGTATAAGGACGGAAGCAGCGCGCCGCAGTACATGTCGCTTTTCCCGCGATTTGCCAGCGGCTTCACGGGGCACGAATGCCCCCTTGTCCGGCCCCCTGAAACGCACCAGCTCGATTACGAGGGTGAGGTCGCGGTGGTGATCGGGAAGCCGGGGCGGCGAATTGCGCGCGAGGGAGCTTATTCACATATCGCGGCACTCACGTTGTGCAATGAAGGCACCCTGCGCGACTGGGTTCGTCATGCAAAATTCAACGTCACCCAGGGAAAAAACTGGGACCGCTCGGGTGCCATGGGGCCATGGCTCATTCCATTCGAGGATGCCGACCAGCTTGAAGAGGCGCGGATCATCACGCGCGTAAACGGCGAGACGCGACAGGACGACCGGATCGCCAATATGGTTTTTGGGGTCAGGGAACAGATCTCATATATTTCGACGTTCATGGCACTTGTGCCTGGAGATGTGATTGTCACTGGAACACCGACTGGTGCCGGCGCCCGGCTCGACCCACCTCGTTATCTGACGCCTGGCGACATCGTTGAGGTGACGGTCGATGGGATCGGTACCCTAAGAAATGGGGTGGTGGACGAGGCCCTAAAATGACGCCGCAGGACTGCGCGAATGCTGCCGCAGACCTCATTGAGGCCGAGGCGAGTGGTCACCAGATCGGTCTCTTGTCGCTCCGGCACCCGGAGATGGGCATCGACGACGCATACGCAGTTCAGACGGAAATAATCAAGCGTAAGGTGGAACAAGGCCGCCGTATCATCGGCTGGAAGATCGGGCTGACCTCCAAGGCCATGCAAGCTGCCCTCGGGATCGATTTTCCCGACAGTGGTGTTCTTTTTGATGACATGATTTTCGCGACGGGCTCAACTGTGCCCAAGGAGAGGTTCATCCAGCCCCGCGTCGAGGCCGAGATAGCGTTTGGGATAAGCAAGGCGATTTCTAACGAGGCGAACCGGGAGGAGATTTTGGATGCTACGGCGTGGGTTGCTCCGGCACTTGAGATACTTGACACCCGGATCTTCCGAAGAGACCCGGAATCGGGAACACCGCGTGGGATCGTCGACACAATAAGTGACAACGCCGCCAATGCTGGGATTGTCCTTGGCCAAGAGCGCCATGCACTTGATGCGATTGATCTTCGGTGGGTCGGCGCAATTACCTTCCGGGACGGCACGGTCGAGGAAACCGGGCTTGGCGCTGGCGTTTTGAATGACCCCGTGGAAAGCGTCGTGTGGCTTGCGCAGCGCATGGCGAGTTACGGCCAAAGAATCGAGGGCGGTCACGTGATCTTGTCGGGAAGCTTCATCAGACCCGTTGAATGCCCATCTGGAGCCCAGATCCATGCTGATTTCGGGACATTTGGAACTGTTGCGGTCACCTTTGAGAAGTAAAGACACCGTCGCCCCGCTTTGAGACTAGCCTCCGTGACCGGCTTTGACACGGCCAATCGGAGATGGTACTCCTATTGTATCCAACTGGATACAATATGGCGTCTAATGGCTTAGATCTGACCGACGGAACCCGGTCCAGCGGCGACACAGCCTATAACTCACTCCTTGCCTCAATTCGGAGCGGGCGCTTCCAGCCAGGCGACAGACTCAGGGAAGAAGAGGTCAGCGATGAATTATCGCTGTCGCGCACCCCTGTGCGCGAAGCGTTACGACGGCTCGAGGCGGACGGCATCGTTGAGCATCGCCCGCGTCTTGGAGCGGTGATCCGGCGGCTCGCCCATGCCGAAGTGGTGGAACTCTACGAAATGAGAATGGTCCTTGAACGAACTGCCGC
>JBCCKB010000207.1:0-6788 GCA_039027595.1 Pseudomonadota bacterium
CCACGCACTCTCCGGCGGTATGCGACAGCGTGTGGGTATTGCGATGGCCCTAGCGAACGAACCCGATGTCATCATCGCCGATGAGCCCACGACCGCGCTTGACGTGACGGTTCAGGCGCAGATCCTATCCCTGCTTGATGAGCTGCGTCGCGCGCGCGGTCTTGCGATCATCTTTATCACGCACGACTTCGGGGTCGTCGCCCAACTGTGCGACCGAGTGGCCGTGATGTATGCGGGTCGGGTCGTTGAAGAGGGGCCAACCGCGGATGTGCTCAATGCACCGGCCCATCCCTATACTGCCCGGCTCATGGCATCGGTTCCCGAACCGGGCGCGGGCAAGCGGCGGCTGGTTGCAATCCCAGGCCTCCCACCTGTTGTGGATGACCTACCAGCCGGCTGCGCCTTTGCCGCGCGTTGCGATCGCGCCAGCAAGGCCTGCCAATCCGGTGAAATTGCCCTGCGCCGCAGGGCCGCGCGCGCCGTGCGGTGCCTCTATCCCGAAAACACGCCTCGGGAGGCTGCGCAGTGAGCCAAGCGCTGCGAGTGACAGGTCTCTCGAAGCGGTTTCCCGGCCGGAGATCGTTGTTTGGGCGACACAAGGGATCCGTCCAGGCTGTCCACCCGCTGTCGTTGTCGGTCGCCCCCGGCGAGACGTTGGGAATTGTCGGCGAGTCGGGGTGCGGAAAGTCGACACTCGCGCGTATGCTCGCGGGGCTTCTGCGACCCACGACTGGTATGGTTGAGGTCGAGGGGGCTCCGCTGGACGGCGTCGATGGGGCGCGGATCCAGTACGCGTTCCAAGATCCGATCTCGTCGCTTAACCCGCGCAAACGCGTGCGCCAGATCATCGAGGCCCCGCTTTTGCATCTGCATGAGATGGATGCGACCGAGCGTTCACGGCGCGTGGCGGAAGCTATCGGCAGCGTGAACCTTCGCGAGGCCTTTCTAGATCGCTATCCCCACGAGTTCTCGGGGGGGCAGGCTCAGCGGATCGGGATCGCGCGGGCCCTGGCGGCCGACGCAAATGTCCTGATACTCGATGAGCCCGTTTCCGCCCTTGATGTTTCCGTTCAGGCCCAAGTGCTGAACCTTCTTGCCGATCTCAAAGCGGCCCACGGTTTGACGTACCTCTTCATCAGCCACGATCTCGCCGTGGTTGAGGCGGTGAGCGATCGGGTGGCGGTCCTATATTTCGGCTCCTTGGTGGAGCTCGGGCCAGCGGCGACTGTGTTTAGCGCGCCACGGCACCCCTATACGCGCCTCTTGGCGAAAAGTGCGCCAGTGGTTGGCCGTCGCCTTGCTGCGCCCGAGCCGCAAGACGTGGATCTTCCCGATCCACTGAACCCACCAACGGGCTGTGCCTTTGCGGCACGGTGCCCCCGGGCAGACGCACGCTGCCGATCCGAGCGCCCTCGGCTCGACACCCATGGCGCGACGAGCGTTGCCTGCTTTCATCCGCTTTAGGAGGACCGCGCCGTCGTGATAGACGCGCCGCGCCACGGGCTGGCTTGGGTCGCCTGTGGCAGGCTGGCGAAACCGCCTTTTGGGAAGATGTCACCATCAAGCGAGCGGGAGGTCGATACTTGACTTACGAATCCGAGGCTGAGGGTGGTGTGCGATCACGCGTTTGGGGCGTCTTTATTCCCAGAAGTGCTCCGGCTATTTGCGTTTTCAGGATCTGCGCGGTGCCGCCCCCGATCGTGAACATGCGCACATCCCGGTACATGCGCTCCAACGGTTCATTGGCGCCATACCCGCGCGCGCCGAACATTTGCAACGCGTCGCTGACCACATGGATCGCGGTTTCCGCGGCGAACATCTTGGCTCGCGCGGCGCTGAGCATATCGGGGAGGCCCGCGGGCGAGAGTGCCCCCGCGGCTTCGTGCAACATGAGCCGAGACGCATGAACTTTGGTGTCCATATCCGCGAGCATCCACTGAAGGCCCTGAAACTCTTGAAGGGGCCGGCCGAACTGCTCGCGCGCGCCAAGATATCGCTTGGCGTGGTCCAGCGCCCCCGAAGCAACACCCATTGCGACCGTACCCGCGCCGATACGCTGGCTATTATACGCCGCCATCAGATCTCCGAAGCCATGGCGAAATCCCGAAGGCGGGCGGATCACAAAGCTATCGTCAACGAACACGTCGTCCAGTAGGATTTCCGCTTCGGGCATCCCGCAGATCCCCATGGTGCGTTCAAGGCGGCCCACGCGGAACCCTTGAGGAACAAGGCCCGCCCCTGGATCGTAGTGAACCAGAAATCCGGTGATGCCTTGATCAGCGCCCGCTTCATCAACGACGCGCGCGAAAACCAAATAGAGCTTGGAGACGCCACCTCC
Organism: Pseudomonadota bacterium; assembly: GCA_039027595.1. Taxonomy (GTDB): domain Bacteria; phylum Pseudomonadota; class Alphaproteobacteria; order Rhodobacterales; family Rhodobacteraceae; genus Ovoidimarina. The sequence goes on from JBCCKB010000207.1 coordinate 2,339, forward strand.
GGTTATCCAGTGCTTTGTCCCATTCAGAACGTAACCGCCGTTTGTCCGCCTTGCGGTGGTTCGCATCTCTGTCGCGGCACTGCCCGCGTCGGGCTCGGTGATGCAGATGGCTGGCTTATCGCCCGCGCGCACGATCGGAGCCACGTAGTCGCGCTGCATGTCGCTCCCGTACGCCATGACCGCGCTGATTGCGCCCATGTTGGATTCGACCACGATGCGCGCGCTCAATGTGCAGGCTTTCGCGATTTCCTCCACGACGAGCACGACATCGAGGAGCGAGGCTCCCGGGCCACCGAAACGGGGCGGAATGGTCATTCCCATCAGCCCGACCTCGGCAAGTTCCGCGACGTTTTCCCAGCAATAGGTGCGGGCCTGGTCCCAGTGGGCGGCGCGTTCAGCGAAACGAGGCGCGAGTGCGCGGGCAAGCCCGGTATAGTCGGTGCGGCTCTGATCTAGCATCCTGAGGGTCTCCTCCGAACTGCACCCCACAAAAAAGATCATCGCGGCGTCTCATATTAATTTCAATCGAATTTACATACTTATCATATTCAGATATATTGAAGATATGCACCTTAATGCACTCGAAACGCTTGCCACCATCGACCGCGAAAAGTCGTTTTCCAGAACTGCCATAGTGCGGAACATGACGCTTTCGGCGGTGAGCATGCAAATGAAGGCGCTTGAGGATGAGCTGGGCGCGGCGCTCTTTGACCGCAGTTTCCGTCCGCCAAAACTGACGCCACTCGGACAGCAGGTCGCCAGAGATGCCGTTTCGATGGTCAAAACCTATTCAATGATGCGCGCGCGCTGCTTGCCATCGGGTGAGTTGACTGGCGTGCTACAGGTTGGATTTGTACCGACCGCTGCCGCGCGCGTTCTGCCGGAAGCTTTGGGTCGCGCAGCCAAGGCAGCACCCCGTGCCCGCCTCGAAGTGACAACTGGACTCTCGGAAGACCTTTGCGAGAAGGTGCGCCACGGTCAGCTGGACGCGGCTGTTGTGACGGATATCGCTGACGCCACATTCGATCTCCATGTCGACAGGCTTATGCGCGAGGAGATGGTGGTGGTGGCGCCTCTGGTTCCGGGCGCCGAAGTTGTCTCACAGCTCTCAAAAACCCTGCCTTTCATCCATTTTGTACCGTCTTCCGGAATTGGAAAGCTGATTGCCCGTTACCACGGACAGATGCAGCTCGAACCCAAAGGCATCCTGACGCTCGACAGCATCGAGGCCATTGTGCGGTGCGTCGAAAACGGGATTGGATACTCGCTCCTGCCGCGTCCGGATGTGGTTCGCTATGGAGGGGACCGAGTGAGGATCTATCCTTGCGCCCCGGCCCCGCTATACCGCGACATCTCTCTGGCGACACGCGAAGATGCACTTGCGGAAATTTGGAGGCCACCGCTTCTGTCGCTTCTGAGACAAGCTTGAACCACCGGTTGTTGAGATTAAGTGGAATGCCGATAGTCCAATTCGGCAACAGGTTGCGGAAGCTTAGGGACATGAGGGGCTGAAGAAGGGCGCTTCCGCCCTCTACGCGTGCAATCTGCGTTGGCGCGGCGCGCGTCTAGGGGTCTCGGGTCCTTAACCAGGATTGGATCTCGGCACTGTGCTCACCGCATGTGGGTGGCGCATATCGGTAACTGACAGGGGTCTTGGAGAATTTCACCGGGTTGCCGATGAGATCAACCTTCCCGGCGTGTGCCAGCCCGTGAGGCATCGAGATCTTCATCGCCCGAGCCGCAACCTGTGGGCTCGAAAAGACCTCGGCGAGGGTGTTGATTGGCCCTCCGGGGACCTTCGCCTCCCCCATTGCATTGAGCAGGTCCGCCTTTGGCAGGGTTTTGATGATTTCCGTCAGGATCTTTATCAGCACCTCGCGGTGGGCAAGACGCGCCGTATTGGTCGCAAAGCGCGGATCCTGGGCAAGTTCGGGCCGCCCGAGTAGGGTGCAAAAACGCGCATATTGCCCATCATTTCCGACCGCGACGATCACATGGCCATCGCGCGTCTCAAACGCTTGATAGGGAACAATATTGGGATGTTGATTGCCGCGACGTAGAGGTTCCTCTCCCGATGTGAGAAAATTCGTTCCTTCATTGATCAGCCAGGCGATTTGCGCATCCACAAGCCCAATATCGATCGACTGTCCTTCACCGGTCGCGCCTCGGTGGTGCAAAGCGGCGAGGATTGCCGAGGCGGCATACATCCCGCACATCACGTCAGCGACACCCACCCCAACCTTCATCGGCATGCCGTCGGGTTCTCCGGTAAGGCTCATGATTCCACCAAAGCCCTGGGCCATGATGTCATAACCTGGCAAGTGGGCATTGGGGCCGGTTTGGCCAAACCCGGTGATCGAGCAGTAGATGAGTCGTGGGTTGATTTCTGCTAGGCTTTTGTAGTCGAGCCCATACTTCTCGAGCCCGCCGACCTTGAAGTTCTCGATCACCACGTCCACGTGATGCGACAGCTCACGAACAACCCCGGCGCCTTCTGGGTCCGCGATATCGACAGCGAGAGAGCGCTTGTTGCGGTTGGCCGATAGGTAGTACGCGCTTTCACCCGTCGGTGCTCCGTCCTTGCCCCGCACGAAGGGTGGGCCCCAGCTTCGGGTGTCGTCGCCGCCTCCGGGCCGTTCGATTTTGATGACATCCGCGCCGTAGTCGCCCAACAGCTGTGTGCAGGTGGGACCTGCCAGGATACGCGAGAGATCCAGGACACGGATGCCCGTTAGGGGCCCATCGGAAGATCTGGTCTCGTCCGCCATGGGCGCGTCTCCTGCTTAGATCAGCCCGTCATAGGCATGGGGCTCGATGACGGCTGCGATCACCGTAAAGCGATCGGATGATTGTGCCTCTTGAAGCGCCGCGCGCAGCTCGGCCCGGTTCTGCACTGTCGCGCCTTGGCCGCCGAACGCCCGGCCGATTGCCGCGAAGTCGTGCTGCCCGAAATCGACGCCCGCATTCCTCAACTGACGCTGGCGTTGCTTAAGCTCAATGAGAGCAAGGCTCGCGTCCACGAAGACAAGAAAGATCGGGCGCACTCCGAGTTCGGCCGCGGTCGACAATTCGCCCGTTACCATAAGCATGCCCGCGTCGCCCGAAAACGAGATCACCGGCCTGTGGGGCTCGGCTAGCGCGAGGCCGATCGCCATGGGCACCGCGCAGCCCATGGTGCAGAGTGCCGAGGACTGAATGAGGCCGCGGGGCTCGCTCACCTCCCACATCTGCGACAAGAGGATACGGTGCGCGCCCGAGTCGGCGGTGGCCAAAGTCTCCTGCGGGAGGACCTTACGGCATTCGTCGATTATCCCGGAAGGGCCCCAATCGCAGTTGTTGGGGAACGCCTCCAACAGCGCGGCTTTGGTCGCGGCCACCTCGCCATTCTCCCAGGTCGCACGTGCCTCGACATCCTTACCAAGCACCGCCAAGGTCTCGCCCGTGCCGGCCACGAAGGCAACGCCCGCTTGATGCATGTAGTGGGTATTGGGCTCGGGTGTGATGTCGATCACGTTGTGCGTCGCTGGGTCCCAAATCTCACGCCATCCGGGGCGCATTTCAATCGGGTCGTACCCGGCGCAAATGATCAGATCGGCAGATTGGACAAATGGGAGAAGGACGCGGTCATTCTTGGGAGAGAGGCCCGCGCCGCCCAATGACAGTGGGTGCTTCTCCTGCAAAAGGCCCTTGGCCTTGTAGGTTGTTATCAACGGCACTCCGAAGCGGTCGCAGAAGCTTGCAATTTCGTTGGCCGCTTCCTCCGCCACCGCATCAAGCCCCGCGATCATCACAGGGCGGCGCGCATCTCCGAGCCAGCGGCGAGCTCGGTCAAGATCAGGCCCCGCTGCGGGAACGGCGCGCGCCGTGGCCGCACGGCGACGCGGGCGGAGCGTCACCTCCTGATCGGCCACCGAGATTGGCACATCAATATGGACAGGTCCCGCACGCCCCTCGAGAGCGATATTGACAGCTTTGTCGGCGATAATGTCCGCACTGGCGGCACTCAGGCGAAAACTCTCTTTTGTTATTGAGCGAAGTACCTGAGCGTGGTCGAAGACTTGGTGCGTGTAAGTCTGGGCCTCGTCGGCATCCACACACCCCGACAATACGATCATCGGGACCCGGTCTTGCTGGGCATTCGCCACAACGTTGATGCCGTTCGCAACGCCTGGTCCAACCGTGGCCACGAGGAGAGCAGGGGCTCCGTCGCGGTGATGCGCGCCCTCGGCCATGAAGCCAGCGTTGTTCTCATGTTTGCAGAGAATGAAGCGGATCCCGGCCTTCTCCAGCGCGTCAACGATCGTCAAAACCTCGCCGCCCGGCATCCCAAAAGCCCGTCTGCAGCCTGCCTCGAACAAGCGTCGCGCCAGGTGATCTGCGGCCCGGGCGGTCACGACGTCATTCATGGCGGCTCTCGTTGCTTGGCATCTGCGCGTTGGAACGTTTTTGC
>JBCCKB010000208.1:0-6783 GCA_039027595.1 Pseudomonadota bacterium
GGGCAGCAGGTCGCGCTGGGCCTCAAGGTTGCGCAGCTCGACATAGGCCCCGTTGGGCAACCGAAAAACGTGCTCGTTAGCGTTGTGCCGCGCGCCGCTGCCGTAGCGCAGCCGGAAGATGGACAGCAGCTCGTGCTCCAGCTCCGACAGCGCGCCCTGCGTCCGGCGGGTGATGAGCGTCCGCGACTGCGCGCCCCACCGCTCCGCCCGGCGGAACACCTCAAGGATCACCGCATAGGTCTTGCCGCCGCGCCCGCCGTCCAGCAGCAGGTCCCACTCCATGGGCAGCGAAAGGACGCGCGACTGGAACGGCGTCGGGGAGATGTCGATGGCGGAGGCGGCGCTGAGCATGGGGCGAGGATAGCCCGGGAGGGCTGAGAGCGCCCGAGTAGATTATTGTTCCTTGAGCCGCCCGCAAATGCTGTTAGCGTAGCCGGAAGATGGTCTATCACATGGCTATACTGGGAAGAATTGCACGAAGTGCCCATTGAAATGTCATTGTTGACCTTTGAATTAAAATAGGATTGATGTTGTATGGATCAGTCAATATTTGAAGCGGTCGCCGCCGTGGCAGGTATCGGAGGAATTGGGCTCGCTGTCTTCTATCTACTTTTTCGCGATCTAATCAGAAAGTCGATTTTTCCTAAACTCTCAAAGAAGGACTCTTACAGGGTAATTCTTATCTTTATGGGATTAGTCTGGTCTGTTTCGGTGATCGCAATGGTGCTCTGGAGATTTGAAACTCTTCAAGGCGCAGATAACGGATCAGTTGAAATCCAAGATTTCATTGTATCAGAAATCGTTCTGGATGAAGAAGAAGGGCTTGTACTTCGAAACCTCGACGTACTTATCAACAATAGCTCTGGGTCAAACGAACTCGCCACCCACATTACATATTCGCGCGGTGCTTCAAGCGTACAAATGCAAATGATTACAGCTTGTTGTATGGGGTGTATGTCTGCTTGGTACGTCGTGGATAGCGGTGAAATCCCAAGTTTGACAAGCCCTGGTTCGCAATCGGTCACAACCGTCAATTTTGTTTCTACCGGCGAACAGTCCGAGAGATACTGGGGGCGTCTGTTCTTAGCACGTGGCTGTACCGGAAACCTATTCGCTCAACTTTCATCGAATTTGGCTGTAGTATTGAACGCTGGCGAAGTGACACAGATAAGGGTTTCGTGGCCTTTGCCGACGGCACCAGACGAAGCGAATGAAGAAATCCAGGGGCGTCCGCTAGATGACGGTTTTGACAGTTTGCTTAGAGCCGAAAGAGATGAAGTCTGTGTGTTTCTTCGGTTTGGCGAACGGGAAGAGAGTTTTTGCAGAGCTTACACGAATGAAGATCAACTGTTTCTTTGACAATTGATTTTAAGCGGCATCTATTTACCGCTACCTGAGGAGGCTGACGTAACGTCTACCATGCGCTGGTACTCCTCGGGGGTCATTGCGGACGGTAGGTTGATGTTGACCTGCACGTTGGTGCTGCCGCCCTCGGGGGCCTCGCCCTCGCGGTAGGCGTGGCGCGCCTTCAAGGCGAAGATCACCGCCGTCACGTTGCCCTCCATCGCCAGCTCGTGGAGCTTGTCGTGCTCCTTTGCGCGGCCCCGGTCCAGCGCTTCCTGAACCTCGGGCTGGCGCTGTCGGCATCCCATGAAGGCGTCCTTGCCCATGCGCAGGGCCTTGGCGATGGTCGCGACAGCCACTCCGCGCTCGGCCAGCTCCTCCACGACCTTGAGGCCCCGGCGTCCGATGCGCCACTCGCTCTTGCCCGCCGCGTTGACGACCCGCCGGGCCGGTATCTCAGGCGCTTGCGCCATCAGCCTCCCCCCTCATCTCGTTGGCGACCCGCTGGACCACCGACTTGCCCACCCGCAGCTCGCGGGCGATCTTGTTGATGCCGAGCCCCTGCGCCCGCAACGACCGGATGGCCTCGCAGGTGCCGTCGCCGGTCGGGGGCCGCCCGATGTGTGTGCCGCGCAGCCGCGCGCGGGCGAGCCCGGCCTTGGTCCGCTCAACCACCATGTCCCGCTCGAAGGCGGCGAACACCGACGCCATGCCCAACAGCGCACGGCCCGCCGGGGTGGTCGTGTCCACGGCTTCACGGTCAAGGTAGAGGTCGCAGCCGATCTGGCGCAGCTCCTCGAACAGGCCCGCAAGTCCATGCAGGCTCCGCCCAAGGCGCGAGACATCGACGGCGGCGATCAGGTCAAACCGGCGGCGGATCAGCTTGTTCTGGGTGGTCTGTTCACCGGTGCTGACGCGTGCGTACAGTGCGGCGCGGCGTGGCCTGTCGTTCTCCATTTCTCGGGCTCCTCTAGCTGGCGTCCCAGCCCTCCGCACGAAGGCGCGCGATGGTCGCGGCTCTATAGGGCGCTTCGATGCCGAGGCTGTTCTTCGGGTTGTAGATCAGGTTGATCGGGTTTTGCTGGGTGCGCGATTGGGGGCCGACCATGGCGACGAAGCTCTCGGCCTCACCGAGCGCCAGCGCTGACAACCGGCGGATTTCGCCCGGCGTTTCATCGACCCGGACCAAGACAATACCTGAAGGCATGGATGCTCTCCGTTGAGTTAATTCCAGTGAAGGAACATAACGTGAACGATGTGTGGCCGTCTAGCCCGGGAAGGGTCCGCTAAGCGGGCCGTCTTTTGATCGTCGTCGGTGCACTGTTTTCGTGGGGCTTTTCGGATGGCGCGCGGATACCCCTTTCCGGGCGGGCCAGGTGAAAGGTCAGTTATCCCCGGGGGAAGGCTGACCTTCCCCTTTTATGCAGCGGCAGGCGCGTGTTGCTGTGTTCCCCTGCCCAGAGGAGACATGAGGAGGGGATCAGCCTACTCAGGATGAACTCGGGATAACATAACCGTCTGTGATTCTGGGACTTATCCTGACTATCCCGAGTTTGGGACTACATAAGCCCTGCGTCGGTCTGACCGCTCCCTTGGACGTCGAGGGGCCGCGCGCCTCCGGGCTTTTCGCCCAAGATAGTCGGGATACCCGGGATAGCTTCATGGTTTTCAATCGCTTACGCCATCCCGATCCACCCTTGCACTCGGGATAGCAAGTCCGGGATCGGGATAGCAGGCTCACCCCGGGAAGTCGGTCCAGTCGCCATCCTCGGGCCATGACATGACCAGACCAAGTGAGTTGGCCCAGGTCTCGCGCGCCTCGGCAAGCGGCGGCAGCGGCCACGCCTACCTCTGGCCCTCTATCGGGAGCGTCACCTTCCGCCGGACCGCGCCCACCCGCTTCAGCGCCTTACCCATGCGCTGTTCGCCGGGGTCTGTCGCCACGATCCTGTTGTCCAGCGCCCACCGGATCAGGGGCCGCACCCTGACGACGACATCCGCGCCATGGCTGGGCCTCTCTCCACCGGGAACGATGCCGCCGACCAGCATCTCACGCACGATTGCATCCGCGCCAGTGAGACCGGCCAGCTTCTGCTCTGAAAGCTCGCCCGTCTGCGGGATGTTCCAGCGTGGGTGCCAGCCATCTAGATCCATCGCCAGTAGGTCATGGAGCATCGCCGCAAGGCCGCCGCTGTCCATCTCGTTGAACAGGGCGCGGAATTATGGCTTGTCCTCCTTGCGGTGGCTCGGCACCCCCAAACACGGCAAACCGGCGCTCGCCCGGCGCGGCAGGGATGACCCAGTCATTGTTCGACGCGATGATGATGTGGAGGTAGTTGGGCTGGTTGGTTGCGTCCACGCCCTTCGGTTCGATGAACAGGCTCTCCTCCGTCACCATTCCCTTGAGTTGCGATGAGCTTCGGCGGCTGTCCCAGTCCACTTCATCGGCAAAGAGCAGGCAGCAGTCGCGCAGGTGGACGTTGAACCGGCTGTCGAGCACGTTTGCGCCCTGCGTCCTGACGCCGTGCCGCCCGAAGATACGCAGCATCGCTCGCCCGAACGCACCCTTGCCAGTGCCGAGGTCGCCACGGAACACCAGCGCAGCCTCGGCAGGCTTGGCCGGGTTCTGAATGGCATAGGCCGCCCAACGCAGGATGTAGGCTGCCGCGTCTGGGTCGCCGCCCGCCAAGACGTCGCGGATGTGCGCGAGCATCAGCGACCAGTCACCGGGCTTGGGCTGCACGCCGAAGCCCTGCCAGAGGTTCAACTGGTCTCCATCGAGCACCTCGGGGCCACCGGGCAAGAACACGAGCGTCTTGTGCTGGCTCCTGTGCTGACTCGTGAGCCACCACTTGCCGAGCTGCATCTGGACGTCATTCCCGTGATTGTCGGTGCCGACCACCTTCTGGCGGTTCATGTATCGGTTTCGGAAGTCCTCAAATGACTGGAATGCGACGACGCCGCGCCCGTCCAGCGTTGGCAGGCGCTCCATCACACGGCACTTTCCTGAGATGCCCATGCTCTCGATTACCGTGTGCCGGTCGTTCAGCTCAGCAAGCTCAGGATCGTGGGCCTCAACCCTCGCCCTCGCAATCTGTCGGGCCGCATACTGCTCGGGGTTGGGCTGGCCGTGGACGTGCTCACTGATCGGGTAGTCGCGTTCGAGGATCACGGCGGCCATCTGCTCGTCGCTGCAATCCGCCCGGACTAACTCACACAGCACCGCGAACAGGACCTCAGACCGTGAAGGATAGCGGCCCGGGTCATCGGGGTCGCCGCCATTCGTGATCAGCATCTTGGTTCGCGCGGACACCGCATCCGGCAGGTCATCAAGGCTCACGTCCGGCAGGTTAGAGGGCAGGCTCACCGCCGCACCGCGCGGCTCCGCCGTCGCCTTGGGCGGGTCGGGGAAGTCGGACACGCGGAAGCGCCGCGTGAAGTCGGCCTCTGCCAGCCGGGCGGGTGCATCGCTGCGGCCCCGACGCCGCTTCTTCTCGCTGGCGAGGTTGATGGTCCCGGGCAGTCGCATGATCCGGCTGACGTCATGGGTGTTGTCCCCGCTCATTGCGGCCGAGATCATGCGGTTCAGCGCCTCGGCCAGCTCTGGGCTGACCTCCTCGTCATGGTCGAAGCGCCAGAAGAACTGGTAGCCGCCCCCGCTGTCCACGATGGCGGTGGGCCGTGGGAACGGCAGCTTCTTGCCGTTGCACTCCCAGTCATCGGTCATCGCCCGGATGCGGGCACGCTCGGCATTGAAGTGCGCGGCAAGCTCCTCGGGCGTCTTTCCATCGGCCCCGCCCTCCATCGGGCGCGGGTGAATGTCCGCGTGCAGCCCCCGGATGCACGTGACCTCATCCTTGCTCGCCTTTTCGCGGGTGTTGGCGGAGAGGTCGTTGACGGAGAAGTAGATGTTCTTGTCACCGTTGCGGGCCGCCACCCATGCGGCCAGCTTGCCGAGGTCCGTGAAGGCGGCGGTCTCAGTCCCGCCGCCCTCGCGCGGTATCGCCGTGGGCCACCAAGGGCCGCCCTCAGACCACCCGGCCAAGAACTCGAACAAGCCTTCGCCATTACCCGCCGCCGCCTCCTCGGGTATACTGTCAGGGATGATGTTCGGGTGACTTACTCTGGTCTCCTCCTCGCCCCCGGTGTGCTGACCTGCGCCGGGGGGTTCCTTTTCTCACCCGCTCATGCGCCCGCCTCCACCCATGCGCGCACGTCGTCGGCGCGGTATCGGATGTTGTGCCCCACCTTCAGGAAGGGCGGCCCCTGCCGCTTGGCGCGGTACGCCTCAAGGGCCTTGGGCGAGAAGCCCGTCATCTGTGAGACCTGTTCGGCGGTCAGGTACTCGGGCGTCACGGGGATGCGCCCGCGCGGCAGCTCACGCAGAATGCGCGCCGCAACCGCGTCGGCAATCGCCTAAACTGTCTGTTGGTCCATGTTATGTCACCAGTCCAGACCACCCTGCTGTGACAGGCGGTCGGCTCGGTGACAGGGCCAGCTCCGGGTTGCCCCGCGCCCCCCGCATGGGGCGCTCCCCGCGCGCGGCACTTCCCGGTGGGCCGACGCGGTTGCTTAGTCTCGCGGCCCCTTTACCACCCCCTACGCCACGCCAAGGGAAACCCTAAGGAACCCTTCTCATCCCTCAATCCTTTGATCTTCGGGTTGCAGCAGCGCGAGGATCGCCTCGCTCGTGCGCTCCTGCTCCGCCAGCAGCGTGTCGAACAGGGCGCTCGCATGGACGTACACGCCGTCTAAGCGTTCGTAAACGGGGCGGACGCAAGCGCGCGGTCGGCACCCGGGCACCCATGGCGATCCCACAAGGCCCGAACCAGAGGTGGTCGCTCGACTTCATGTCGGATGCGCTGGAAGATGGGCGGCGGTTCCGGGTGCTGAATGTGATCGATGACTTCAGCCGCGAGTGCCTGGCCGCCGTCGTGGACACATCCATTGGCGGTGCGCGTGTCGCCCGCGAACTGGACAAGATCGCCGAGCTGCGTGGATATCCCTGCATGGTGGTCTCGGACAACGGCACAGAACTGACCAGCAATGCGATGCTGAAATGGCAGGAAGATCACCAAGTCGGCTGGCACTACATCGCACCGGGCAAGCCCATGCAGAACGGTCTGGTCGAAAGCTTCAACGGGCGGATGCGTGAGGAATGCCTGAACGAACACCTGTTCCCGTCTTTGCGCCATGCCTGCCGCATGATCGCGGCATGGCGCGCCGACTACAATCACCATCGCCCACATTCGAGCCTCGACGGGCTCACCCCGTGGGAGTATCACCAACGGTCAAGAGAGGACCAAAACCTGAACAGAGCTAACTGAAAAGCGCGGACTCTCAGGGGAGCAGGTCAACTGAGGATCAAAAGCACAGGAGCGAAGGAGGCATTGGATGTGTATCAGCCAACTATCAGACGAGTGGGGTAGGGGCGTTCAA
>JBCCKB010000209.1:0-6715 GCA_039027595.1 Pseudomonadota bacterium
GGGTATGACGCCGGGCGCAGCACTCGCCGGTGTCGGGTTTGCGGCCGATGCGCTCACAGTGGCTGCGCGTGCCATCCCCGGGCTCAAGGCGATTGTGCCATATGCGAACGCGGCATCATTCGTCGTGAAGGTGATCAAGGAGGTTCGCCGGGACCGGCCCCAGTTCGAAGCACCAGGGCACTTCACGAGCAGTCGGGACCCTGTATTGGGCGGTGCCTCAGATGACGAGGGCTATCGCCGGATCGACTTTATCATGCGCTAAATGCCCTTAGGCCGATTTCCCTATTTTGGCCGATGAGTCGAACACCTCACTCGGCCTAGCGTCTCGGACTATCCATTGGGACGTGCAACCCGCGACATTCGTCCAAAGCCCTCCCGAAGATTGAAACCGGCCCTGGCGTAGAGCCGTTGAAGACGGGAATTGCGCCCCTCAACTTGGAGGTGCAATGCAGCTACGCCGGCAGCCTCGAGTTTCGGCAGAAGCACCGTGAGCACTTCACTTCCCACGCCTCGACCACGGACGCCCTTTCGAATGAAAAACTCGTCGATCACCCCGACCAGCCCGCCGAATTCGATTGACCAGCCGAATGAGACCACAATGTACCCAATAGGCGCGTTGCGCGGACCGATGAGGTATGCACAACCAAGCGGCGTCCCCTCAAGCAGTGGGTTCAGGGCTGCGCTGCGATGCTCGGCCGTTGTGTTGACCTCGGCCTCATCGTGAAACGCCTCAATCATTGGGAGTAGTTGAGCCGCGTCGTCTGGTCGGGCGAGATGAAGGGCGGCGCTCACAGTCGCGCGATCCGCTGGGTCAACAAGCGAAAATATCCATCGGCGTCCAGGTTACCCATGAAGTGAGCGTTCTTGGGGCGGTCCGTTACTCCCCACCAATCCGCGACTGTCATACCCCGTGTCAGCTCTGAACCGGTTTCGATCTCGACGTTAATATGGCGACCGGAAAACAGGTCGGGCTTGATGAGGTAGGCAATCGTGCAAGGGTCATGCAGCGGGGCGCCGTCTTGCCCATATTTCTCTTTGTCAAAGCGCTCAAAGAAGTCGGTCCAAGCGGCCACCATGCGCCCCGGTTCGGTATCCATTTCGCGGAATCCTCGAATATGTGCGGACGTCGTGAGCGCCCTATGTGTGACGTCGAGGGGCATGACTGTCAGTTTTGCGCCCGAGGCGAACACATGAGCTGCTGCTTCTGGATCAACATAAATGTTGAACTCCGCAGCGGGCGTGACGTTACCAACTTCGAAGTAAGCACCGCCCATCAGAACGATTTCTGCGACGCGGCTCACCACATCCGGAGCCCTTTGAAACGCCATTGCAATGTTGGTCAGCGGTCCAATCGGGCAAAGCGTGACCGAACCAGGAGGCTCATGCCGGAGCGTATCGATCAGAAAATCGACCGCGTGGCGATCCTGAAGGAGCATTTTGGGGTCGGGCAAGACCGGACCGTCGAGCCCGGTGTTGCCATGCACATGCTCGGCAGTGACAAGCTTTCGCGTCAAAGGTGCCTCTGCGCCGGCGAAAACCGGAATGTCGGAGCGTCCGGCGAGTTCACAAATGATCCGCGCGTTCTTTTGTGTGAGCGCCAGCGGGACATTTCCTGCAACCGCCGTAATGCCCAAAACCTCAATGTCCTCGGGACTCCCGAAGGCGAGGAGAATGGCAACAGCATCGTCCTGCCCGGGATCTGTATCGATAATGATCTTTCGCGGCGCCATGGACAAACGCTCTAGCGAGACGCGACGCGCTGCACCAGCCCAGTTTCGCGCATCTGCCGCTTCTACATCGCCCAGCGAACGGATTTTGCACGCTGCCTGGCGCGCCTTGCGCATCGGCGCTGCCGGCGGAGAGGCAGGTTCGTTTCTGTCTCTCGGAACTTTGCGGAAAGGACGTTGGGCCGCCCTTACAAAGGTGCAAGGTCCCGAGGGTTGCCTCCTGTAGCGTGGTTTGCGTCGGTGCACGCAAGCAGAAAGGATGCGCCTGCTACGAACGCTCTTGGCCAATACAATTGGAGCCAGGCGCTAACGTGGGACTGGCGCGGAGCCTGGGCACGCACGGCGCCGGCGCCTTCGGAGCCTCCGCTGACGGGGAACGTGCCCCAATCACGCCGGGTCGCAGCTTTTCGGCCCTTGTTGGCAAAGCTCTATGGTTCATCCTCATGGATTTTTCGCTCGGACAATTTGGCCGCGTTCCAAAGCGCATCCATTTCTTCAAGAGTACTGTCTTGTGGATATCGGCCATCACGGGCGAGTGCTGCTTCGATATACTCAAAGCGGCGCACAAACTTGGAGTTTGCCGCGCGCAATGCTTCTTCGGGATCGATACTGAGATGCCGTGCAAGATTGGCCATCACAAACAAAAGATCTCCGAACTCTTCGGTCTGCTTCGCATGATCACCCTCGTCGCGCAGCTCTTGGACCTCTTCTTGGAGCTTGTCGAGCACATCATCCGACGACGGCCAATCGAATCCGACCCTAGCAGCGCGCTTTTGCAGCTTAACCGCACGCAGGAGGGCGGGGAGACCCAGCGCCACACCATCAAGGACACCGGACGTGCCGCGCTCCTTCGCCTTTTGCGCCTCCCAGTCACGCGTTTGCTGCTCGGCGGACTTGTCGCGGCTCTCGCCTCCAAAAACGTGAGGATGCCGGTCGATCATTTTGTCCGATACTGAGTCCGCGATCTCGGCGAATGTGAACAGACCCTCTTCTTCGGCCATCTGCGCGTGATAGACCACTTGAAGGAGAAGATCTCCCAGTTCACCGCGCAGTTCGCCCCACGCCTTCCGTTCGATCGCATCCGCAACCTCATAGGCCTCTTCAATGGTGTACGGAGCGATCGAAAAAAAATCCTGCTCGATATCCCAAGGGCAGCCGTGCTCTGGGTCTCGAAGGCGCGACATGATGTTCAGCAGTCGCGGCATTCCGCCCCCAGGGCCTTCGATTGGTGCGTCCGGCATTGCAGGCTGCCCTCCGGTCTGAAATCCTCTGCGGTAGCTGTCACGAGGCGCCTAGCAAGTCCACATGCCTGTTATCAACCGCATAGCATCATTTGCGGGCGACATGACCGAATGGCGCCGCTGGATGCACAGGCATCCCGAGCTAGGGTTCGACCTACCCAAGACCTCAACTTTTGTGGCCAAGCGGCTAAGAGACATGGGTGTGGACGAGGTTCACGAAGGCATCGCCGAAAGCGGGATCGTCGCGGTTATCAAGGGAGCTACCCCAGGGCCAACTGTGGCGCTAAGGGCAGACATGGATGCGCTTCCGATCGCAGAGGAAACCGGGGCTGCCTGGGCCAGCACGCATCCCGGGCGCATGCACGCCTGTGGTCATGACGGGCACACAACCATGCTTCTTGGGGCCGCGCGATACCTGGCCGAGACGCGCGCGTTCCGGGGCCAGGTGGTGTTGTTCTTTCAGCCAGCCGAGGAGGACGGTGGGGGCGGACGCGTCATGGTGGAGGAGGGTGTGATGGAGCGCTTCGAGGTGCACGAGGTTTACGCGCTCCACAATGCGCCCGGGCTTCCGTTCGGCGAGTTTGGCACCAGGCCTGGGCCGATTATGGCCGCCGTTGACGAGTTCAACTTTGAGATCACCGGCCGTGGCGGCCACGCCGCCCTTCCACACCATTGCGCCGACCCGATCCCTCCTGCCATGGCCTTGGCCCAAGGGCTTGACACAATTGTCTCTCGCAACCGCCCAGGAACCGCGCCTTTGATCGTTTCGGTGACCCAGATTCATGCCGGGATTGTCAATAACGTTATCCCCGGGCGCGCAAAAATGTCGGGCACGGTGCGCGCATTCTCAGAAGAACTCAGGGACCTCGCGGAAGCGCGAATTCGTGATCTGAGTGCCGGTATTGCGGCGGCATACGGCGTAGATATTGCGCTCGACTATCAGCGTCACTACCCACCCACGGTCAATGACACCGTACGCGCGGGCTTTGCCGCCGACGTCGCCCGCGAGATTGTGGGCGCGGATATGGTCACCGACGATCTGTCCGCTGAGATGGGCTCAGAGGACTTCGCGTATATGCTCGATGCACGTCCGGGAGCATACCTGTTCATAGGACAGGGGACCGAGGCGGGGCTCCACCACCCGCTATACGATTTCAATGATGACATAGCGCCGATTGGGGCGTCGTTTTTTGCGCGGCTCGTGGAGCGCGCGCTACCTTTGGACGGCTGAGCCAAGGAAGGCACCAATGGGACTCGAAGACGCAAAACACGAGATCGACGCGTCATTTACTCGACAGGATCCGCGGGGGCCGACCTTTGAGAACGCCTTTTCGGGAGCGACATCGTTCTTGCGCCGCCGTTACACCAAGGACCTCTCCGGAGTTGACCTTGCGGTCACGGGCATTCCTTTTGATCAAGCAGTGACCAACCGGCCCGGCACACGCCTGGGACCTCGGGCCATTCGCGCGGCTTCAACGCTGCAGCCTTTTGATCCACCCTATGGCTGGGGTTTCGATCCCCTTTCTGATTTCACTGTGGTGGACTACGGAGACATGGCGTTCGATTACGCCGCGGTGCCAGACTTTCCAGCCCGGCTCGAGGCACATATTGCCGCGATCCTCGATGGCGGCGCCGGAACACTTTGCCTTGGCGGGGATCACTCGATTACGCTGCCGATCCTGCGCGCCCATGCTGCGCGTAGCGGTCCGCTCTCGCTTATTCAGTTCGACGCGCATACGGACACCTGGGCCGATGACAATCCAACTCGGATCGACCATGGAACGATGTTCTACAAGGCTGTCAAGGAAGGGGTGATCGATCCCTCTAGGAGTGTCCAAGTGGGTATCCGCACGCAGAACCCGGACGCAATGGGGATCACCGTAATCGATGCGCGGGAGGTTCACGACACAGGAGCGCAATCGGTCGCGCACCGAATCCGTGAGATTGTCGGGAATACGCCAACCTATATCACTTTCGACGTCGACTGCCTCGATCCGGCGTTTGCACCAGGTACAGGCACGCCTGTCTGGGGTGGTCTATCCTCGGCACAAGCAGCACATATCCTGCGCGACATCGCTGGAGTAGACCTCGTGGGGGGAGATGTGGTGGAGGTATCGCCACCGTTCGACGTGGGCGAAATCACCGCGATCGCTGGAGCACATGCTGCATTTGAAATCCTGTGTCTATGGTGCTGGACGCGCCGCGCCAAGCGCTAGGTGGCACGCGCAAGATGCGGGAAACGCCCGAGAACACACCAAGTTCGAAATGAAGCCCATGATGATAACCCTGTTCGTTCTGCTCGGACTTATCTTGCTCGCCGCTACTTGGATCCGGCTGGCTCCGGTTGACGCATCACGATGGCATCAGTTCCCGGAGAATGCCGACCCACGGATCCCGGACAGTGCGACACCTAACTCACGGCTCTCCCACCGCAGCTACGCTGAGTCTGCAAAGGACATCATGGAGCGACTAAATGGTGTAGCGTTGCAAACCCCGCGGACAAAGGTTCTCGCTGGCCTCCCCGAAGACGGGATGGTCACCTATGTCACCCGCTCACGAATCTGGGGCTTTCCAGACTACACCACGGCCATCGCGAGGACAGATGATGCCGGCGGCACGACACTTATGCTCTTTGGGCGGGCCGGCATCGGCGCCTACGATTGGGGGGTCAACGGAAAGCGCATCGATCTATGGCTTGAGGCCCTAGACAGCTAGGCACGGCCAACTCCACTTCACAATGCTCTCTTGGCGGCCCCTGGGGGAGTGTGCGCCTCGATTGAGCCCCGCCCAGGATGTAAACGCCCGAAGCCACCTTGACGATCCGTCCCGATTTGGGCTCTTAGGCCGCCATGGTGCCGTCGGATAAACTCGATCAGATCGCAGCGCGTTTTGAGTTTCTCGAAGCGAAGATGGCCGGAGGGGCGGATCCAGCTGAGATCCCGGCGCTTGCAAAGGAGTACGCCAGTCTCAAGCCAGTCGTGGCCACGATCGGCGAGTACCGGCAGACGCTCATGGACATCAACGACGCCGAAGCGATGCTTGAGGACCCAGAAATGCGTGCGCTTGCTGAGGATGAGCTACCTGTCCTGAAGGCGCGTTTACCGGAGGTTGAGCATGCACTGAGGCTGGCGCTACTGCCCAAGGACACTGCCGACTCTCGACCGGCTATCCTAGAGATCCGTCCTGGAACTGGAGGCGAAGAGGCCGCGCTTTTCGCAAGCGATCTCCTACGTATGTATCAGCGCTATTCCGAGACCCGGGGTTGGAGTTTCGGAATGATTGACCATGCCGAAACCGAGCTGGGAGGCGTCAAGGAAGTGATCGCGCGGGTTGGTGGCGATGGCGTCTTCGCGAGGCTAAAATTCGAATCCGGTGTTCACAGAGTGCAGCGCGTCCCCGAGACGGAGTCAGGTGGACGTATCCACACCTCGGCCGCCACTGTCGCTGTTCTCCCCGAGGCAGAGGACGTCGATATTGATATCCCCGCCACCGACATACGCATCGACACTATGCGGGCGAGCGGCGCCGGTGGACAGCATGTCAACACGACCGACTCGGCCGTGCGGATCACCCACATCCCAACTGGGCTCGTTGTGACCTCGTCAGAGAAATCTCAGCACCAAAATCGCGCAATTGCGATGCAGGTCTTGCGCGCGCGTCTATACGATGCCGAGCGCCAAAGGGCCGATTCCGAACGGGCTGCCGCGCGCAAGTCGCAAGTGGGCTCGGGGGATCGTTCGGAACGGA
>JBCCKB010000210.1:0-6691 GCA_039027595.1 Pseudomonadota bacterium
ATGCGCCCCCTCGATGCCGCCCGACAGCTCCTTGATCCAGTCCCCCCCAACCGTGACCCGGACCATGTTCGGCGTCAGCTGAACACGATCAAGAACCGCCATCAGCCGCGGCGACGGACGCTGAATGACCTTCATTCCAAGGACCCTCCCGTCACGTTTCGCGGGCTTCGAGTTCGGACAAAAGCGTGCGGAAGATCTTTCGTGCGTCTCCCGGATGCCGAGCCTTTTTGGCGGTCGCCAGATTGGAGAGATCGCCGCCTACGATGATTAATCCCACCATTCCCACCTCATAATGGGGAACGCAGACGTAGCCGTAGATGCCGGGTACTGGGAACGTGACGGTAAGATCTTCATCCATCGCGCCGTTCCATGCTTCTGCTCCGTCCGGGATCATTCCTCGCTTCGATGCGGAATTGTGACCGGCATCGGTTGCCAAGAACGTGACACTGTCACCGGTTTCGATATCCAGGACAGCCGGAGTAAAGACATTGATGATGTTGGAATCGTTGCAGTCCGCATTGAGCATAAGAACAGAGTGTTGGCCGTTGGAGGAGCCTGGAACCACGGAGCTTGCGCGGACACCAGCCGAAAGGACCGGCACGGCGGCGGCTGCCAGAACAAGATTACGACGCGTAAGCATGGACACAAATCTCCCTTCTTGGACCCTGACCGATCGCGATTTCGACGCCGTAGGTTTCGGCAAGGGCGGTGTCACTTAGCACCGCCGAGGGCGCGCCTTCAGCAAGGACTTTGCCGTCGCCAAGGAGGATAAGGTGATCGGCATACCGTGCGGCGAGGTTGAGGTCGTGAAGTGCGACGATTCCCACGGCATTTCGTTGTGTAACGGCGCGCCGGACCTGGCCAAGCACCGCAAGTTGGTGATGCAGATCAAGCGCGGATGTAGGCTCGTCGAACAAGTATACATCGGCTGGGCGGATCAGAGCCTGAACCACCGACACCATTTGCGACTGGCCACCGGAGAGTTCGCCCACATAGGCTTCCGACAAGTGACCGATCCCACCCTCGTGCAGCGCCTTGCCCACGGCGTCCATGTCGGTGCTAGAGACTCGCCAGCCTCGAAGTTGTTTTTGCGCCATCATAACGACGTCAAAGACCGTGAGGGCCGCGTTTGCCGCAAAGAACTGTGGCATGAACCGGATCCGCGACAACCGCGCCTGCGTGCTCAGCGTGGCCGCGTCCATGTTGCCTAGTCCGATGCGGCCCTCGGATGGCTTTAGAAGGCCAGATATCAGCTTGAACAAGGTCGACTTGCCGGACGCGTTCGGCCCAATTAGAGCTGTCAGTTTCCCTGGGTCGACCGCATCAATGTCGACCTGATCGAAGATGCGGCGCGCACCGTAGGAGAAAGACAGGCCGTTTACCGAAAGCGATGTCATTGCCAGTGCCGCTTGCGCTGCGCCAGGATCAGACTGACGAAGAATGGAATTCCGATGAGTGAGGTAATCATCCCGATCGGGTAAACGACCCCGGGCGTTATCGCCTTAGAGGCGATGGATGTGCCCGATAGGATCATCGCGCCTGCGAGGGCGGACAAGGGTAAAAACCCGCGCTGATCTTCGCCGACGATCATTCTCGCAATGTGCGGGCCAACGAGGCCCACAAAGGCAATTGCGCCCACAAAGGCCACTGAGACCGCAGTTAGAAGCGATACCCCTGCAAGCACCAATAGGCGGAGGAGAGAGACGTTCACGCCAAGGCTCGCCGCTTTTTCCTCTCCCATCCGCAGTGCGGTTAAAGACCAGGAACGGCTCAGGAAGTAAGGCAGGAGCACCCCCAGAACGACCACGCAGATGCCGACTTTTGGCCAGGTCGCGCGAGCGAGTGACCCGAGCTGCCAGAATATCAACTGCGCCAATTGTAGCTCGGAAGCGCCGTACTGCATAAACGCAAGAAGCGCGTTGAAGGTGAAGAAGATCGCGATACCGACGAGAACCATCGCCTCGGTTGTCACACCGCGCAGTCGGGTGAATGCGAACAGGACAAGGGATGTCAGCATTGCGATGACAAAGGCATTGACCGTCACGAAAATCCCGCCCACGCCGGGGATCACTGACCAGCCCAGCACAATTGCAAGCGCCGCCCCAAAACTCGCCGCAGGGGCGAGGCCGAGGGTGAAGGGTTCCGCCAGTGGATTGTTCAGAATCGTTTGCATTTCGGCTCCGGCAACGCCGAGCATTGCGCCCACCACCACTGCCATAAGCGCCACTGGCAGGCGCAGGTCCCAGATGATGACCGTTTCCTTCGGGGTCGCATTGGCTGGGGTTAGGATTACCTCGACTGTTCGCCAGAAGCCCAATTCCGCGGGGCCGGTAATCACATCGAGAACAACCATCACCGCAAGAATTGCAGCCGCGCAAGTCACGAGGGCAACCCGCTTGGCGGACCGCCGACGGTAACCACGCACAATGCCGTCGACTTTGGCGTCATCAAACGCTTGGTCGGTCATTCCCACCCCGTGCAAACATGGTTTCGACGCGGCCCGTTCAGTTGTGCGGACCGCGTCGGCCTCGGCTCAGTCCACGCTGATCCAAAACTGCCCTGAATTATCGTAGGGCATGAAGCGCGCGTGAAGCTCGTCGAAGGTGGCCTGGGGGTCGAGGTCCTCAAAGTCCTCGGGGTGCAGCCACTTCGCAATCTGTTGGATCGCGATGAAGTGGTAAGGAGAGTTATAGAACTGGTGGTAGATCGAGTGCATGCGTCCGTCTTGAACGGCTCGCAGGTCCTTGAACCCGTTTCTCTCCGCCAGAAGCGCTATTCTCTTGGCATTTTCCTCTGGGCTGCCTTCGTAGCCCAAAAGCGTTGCAGTCACTTCCGGTCGTGCTTCTGCCCAGTTTGCGCCGGTTCCAATGATCACGTCAGGATCGGCGGCGATGACACCTTCGAGGCTCACTTCAGTTGAGTAGCCTTGGAACTTCGTGGACCCGTAATTGACACCTCCCGCCAGTTCCACGAAGCGGCCGTAATTGAAGCTCCCGAAGGTCCAGCAACAGAAGTCGGTCTGCCAACCTGCCGCGTTCTCGATAAAGACGAGCGGCTTTTCTTCATTCGGCAGGCTCTGGACGATGTTCGTGACCTTCCGCATTTCAGCAATGTAGAAATCGATGAATTCTGCGGCGGCCTCTTCTTCACCCAGAAGTCGTCCCAGGATGAGCATCGAGGGTATCGCGTTCTCCGTGGGGTTCTGGCGAAAGTCGATGAACACCGTTGCTATGCCGGCCTTATCAAGCTTTTCGATAAGCCCCGTGTCCTCAGCCTTGAACAGATTTCCAAGGTCCAGAAGGACAAGGTCTGCATCCGCCTCAAGCACGGCTTCGATGCTGAAGTCCCCTGCATATGGGTTGCCAAAATTGATCATTCGCGCTGCATCTTCTGGATACGCGGCTTCGAATTTGCGAAATGCATCGGGGTCGTAGAGGATCAGGTCGTCCTTCCATCCCACGACTTTCTCGAAAGGATTGCCCTCCGTGAGTGGAGCAATCGCATACATCATTCGTCCTTCTCCTAGGACGATCGAGTCTGGTCTTTCCGGGAGTGTAACCTCGCGTCCGGCAATGTCGGTGAGCGTAAGGGCCTCTGCCGTGACATTCGTTGCTGGCGCAATCAGGAATACGCTTGCTGCTATAACACGCGCGAAGCCCACGATGCGTTCAGGGAACGTCATGGTGATCTCCGTGT
The DNA here is from genome assembly GCA_039027595.1 of Pseudomonadota bacterium. Taxonomy (GTDB): domain Bacteria; phylum Pseudomonadota; class Alphaproteobacteria; order Rhodobacterales; family Rhodobacteraceae; genus Ovoidimarina. The sequence goes on from JBCCKB010000210.1 coordinate 3,697, forward strand.
TTAAGTGCCAGACGACGCTAGCGGAGCCATTGGCGAAATCCAAGAGTTTTTGTAAGGTATCCCGTTTCCTGCGCATATCCGCGTAACGGTTATCCGCGCATGCCCTTTTCCGCGATCCCCGACATCCCTTCGCGTTCCTCGAGGACCTTGAGAACGTCAACAAGGGTCACATCTCTCGCCGCGAGCATCACCAAGAGGTGGTAGAGCACATCGGCGGCTTCCTCGGTAAGGCGTTCGGTATCCCCTTTGACCGCTTCTATCACCGCCTCGATGGCTTCTTCGCCGAACTTCTCCGCTGCTTTCTCGGGCCCCATGGCCAAAAGTGCCGCCGTCCAGGAGCTCGTGGGATCCGCGTCCTTTCGCGACAGGACGGTTGCAGCCAGGCGTTCCAGCGTATTCATGTCAGTCTCATGGGAATTCCTGCGGCAGCCATATGCGCCTTCGCCTCGCCGATCGTGTGGTCGCCAAAATGAAAGATCGAAGCAGCAAGGACCGCGCTCGCTCCGCCCTTCGTAACCCCTTCGACCAGGTGGTCGAGCGTTCCCACGCCGCCGGAGGCGATCACCGGAACCGGGACGGCATCTGCGACCGCTCGGGTAAGCTCCAAGTTGAAACCGGCCCGGGTGCCATCGCGGTCCATTGATGTCAGCAGGATCTCGCCCGCGCCGCGCTCGACCACCTCTTGGGCAAATTCGACTGCATTGATGCCGGTCGCCTTTCGCCCACCATGGGTGAAGATCTCCCATGAGCTCGGCGCCACGGTTTTGGCGTCGATCGCCACAACAATACATTGCGCGCCAAATCGGTCGGCCGCCCGCGCGACGACATTTGGGTCTGCGACCGCAGCCGAGTTGAAGCTCACTTTGTCGGCGCCCGCGAGGAGGAGCGCTCGAACGTCTTCCACTGTGCGAACCCCGCCTCCGATCGTCAAAGGCATGAAGCATGCTTCCGCCGTTCGCGTTGCGAGCTCATACATCGTTTCTCGGTTCTCATGCGTGGCCTTGATGTCTAGAAAACAGAGCTCATCAGCGCCGGCCGCGTCGTAGGCGCGCGCGGCCTCCACCGGGTCTCCCGCATCCACCAGGTCGACGAAGTTAACACCCTTGACCACGCGGCCATCGGCCACGTCCAGGCAGGGAATAATCCTGACTTTCAGCATCGCGATGATGGTGTAGTAGAGCCAGCGCCGGTGGGCTAGCGCCAAACTGTCGCTTTATCCGAACTGAGGCGCGATTCTGTTTGCGATGTGCTAAACTGCGGGAGTTATTGAAGGAGAGAATGGATGTTCCGAGCACTTCTAACCGGGTTTTTCTGCTTTGTCGCCGCGCAGGCGTTTGCGGATGGGCATATGATGAGGGTTGAGGCAAATGGCAGTGTGGCCGAGGCAACCGACCGTCTGTCAGCGGCGGTTGAAGGTGCGGGCGCCAAGGTTTTCGCACGGGTGAATCATGGAGGTGGGGCCAAATCGATCGGCATGGAACTTGCAGATGCGGAACTCTTGGTTTTCGGCAATCCTAAGCTCGGAACTCCCGCCCTCCAGGCGGATATCAAGGCGGGGCTCGTTCTGCCCCTGCGCGTGCTGGTCTATGACGACAATGGCCAGACGGTGATGCTCTATGAGAAGCCTGCCTCAATGTTCGCCGACTACGGAGTACCAGCCGACGCCGATGTGGTCTCGGCCATGACTGGCGCGCTGGGCAACTTGACGGCGAAGGCTGCGGAGTAGAGGGCGGGCGTGCTTGCTCGGGCCGACCTTAGTTCGACAGAGCCGTGATTGCTTCTCCCAGATCAATCGAGCCATCATAGAGCGCGCGACCCGAGATAGCCCCCGCCACGACGCCGGTGTCGCGCAAGCCAATGAGGTCGCCAAGCGAAGCAACGCCACCCGAAGCGATCACGGGCACGTCAACTGTGCGCGCCAGCGCCTCGGTCGCCCCGACGTTGGGGCCCGCCATTGCGCCATCACGGTCAATGTCGGTGTAGATGATCGCGGCTATTCCGGCGTCCTCGAAGCGTCGCGAAAGTTCGCTGACGTCTACATCAGTGTTTTCCGCCCAGCCTTTCGTTGCGACCAGGCCCTTGCGCGCATCAATCCCCACAGCGACGCGCCCCGGAAATGCGCGCGCTGCTTCGCGCACGAGTTCTGGGTTCTCCACCGCCACGGTCCCAAGGATCACGCGGGCGAGGCCGCGCTCAAGCCACATCTCGACGGTGGCAATATCGCGGATGCCGCCTCCAAGTTGAGCAGGGATGGAAACCGCCTCGAGAATCGCCTCGACGGCGCTTGCATTTTTGGGCTGACCGGCGAATGCCCCGTTTAAGTCGACCAGGTGAAGCCACCGGCAGCCCGCCGCTTCGAATACGCGTGCCTGGGCCGCCGGATCATCGCCAAATACGGTGGCTGACTCCATGTCGCCTCGCAACAAGCGCACGCACTTGCCGTCCTTAAGGTCAATAGCGGGGTAAAGGATCATGGGCTTCGTCCTCTCGGAGTGCTTTCATGGCGCGGCGAAGTTGAAATGCCAAGGCCTGACGTCACGACCCCAGGTCACCCTTGCAGGTCGCACAGAAACGGCGAGGGTGCGCCAACTTGGGGAGACGTCACCTAATTAGAAACGTGATCGCCGCCGCGATCCGCTTATCCAGGAGCGCTTAGGCAAACCCGACACTTGGCCTGTGACAGACCCAAGGGCATGACAAAAGTGAATTTTGGCAGTGTCAAGATCTACGCGTGTGACGACGCGCTCTGCGGTTTGGTCCGCAAGTCCTTCGCCCCGGTAGGAGTTGGACTGCATCCGAAAGTACCGGCAAGCGCGCGATTAGGAGCCTGTCGACGAGAGGCAAACATGCTACGGCTGTGGCGAGAATTGAGTGCCCGTCCGCGATAAGACCTAGAATAGCTGAATGGTGCTTATGGGCGGCATCCCGGAGCTTCCTGGCTGTGTCCAGCGGAGCGGCCACTCACAAACCTTGTGCCGCGTGACGCAACGCCTCA
>JBCCKB010000211.1:0-6683 GCA_039027595.1 Pseudomonadota bacterium
ATAATGGCGAAAGCGATGACCGCGCCCAGCTGGAGGCCGATCACCGTAATCACGGGCACAAGAGTGTTCTTGAGCGCATGCCGGAAATTGACGGCGCGTTCCTTTAGTCCGCGCGCACGGGCGAACCGGATATAGTCCTGGCGCAGCACCTCAAGCATCTCGGCGCGGACAAGCCGCATGATCAGCGTCATCTGAAAGAGCCCGAGGGTGATCGCGGGAAGGATCAGCGCCTTGAGACCCGACGCCGTCAGAAGCCCCGTGTTCCACCATCCCAAATCCACCACCTCGCCACGCCCGAAGGATGGCAGGAGGTCCAATTCCACCGAGAAAACGTAAATAAGAAGAATTCCGATCAGGAAGGTCGGCAGGGAAACTCCGATAAGCGAGAGGGTCATTATGGTGTTCGAGATCCAGCCGTCTCGTCGGATCGCCGTATAGACGCCCAGCGCTATTCCAAAGACCACCGCGAAGAAGGCCGAAACGGCGGCCAATTCCAGCGTCGCCGGCGCGCGTTCCGCAAGGATGGTCGAGACCGGGCGGCCCTGGCGGTAGCTGACCCCAAAATTCCCCTGCACGGCGCCCTTTAGGAAATTGTAGTACTGCACCGGAAACGGCTGATCGAGGCCGAGCTGGGACCTGAGCCTCTCGATGTCCTCTTGGGTCCGCTCCTGGCCCAGCATGTTATCGACGGGATCGCCGATGAAGCGAAACATGGAGAAGGCAACAAGACCCACGATGAGCAGCACCAGGATCGACTGAAACACGCGGCGAAGGACGAAGGTGACCATTCAGGGAGTGTCGGCGACCCACGCGCCCCGTGCAAGGGGGCGAATTGCAGTTCCCTTGCACCCGTGAAGGCGCCCTCGGTGTTGCCCCGACCTGGGTTGAGACCCACGCAAGAACGAGCGGGCGTCGAGACTTGCCGCACCGTAGCGGCTAAGACCAGCGAAGATCATTGATCCTCGGAAAGCGTCCAGTCTATGTCAGGTCCTCGCGGAACGATGCCAAGGGGGTTTCGAAGTTCGGATGGGGAGAAATATCCTTGCTTGTAGATGTCAAAACGCACGGTTCGAGCGACGCCGGGAAGCGCATAGAAGCGTCGCGCATAGGTCCACAGACGGGGATAGTCGCTCAATCGGCGAATGTTGCACTTGAATGCGTAGTGGTATGCGACGACGAAACGCGCGAGCGTTGGAAAGAGCCTGACGTCCGCCTCCGTGAGTTCCTCGCCACAAAGCCAAGTGTTGCCCGCAAGATGGGCCTCAATCTCGTCCAACGCTGCGAAGACCTCTGTGACGGCGATGTCGTAGGCGGCTTGGGTTCGCGCGAAGCCAGCACGGTAAACACCATTGTTGAGCGCCGGATAGACCAGGGCGTTCCAGCTATCGATTTGCTCTTCTAGCGCTTGCGGGCAAAGATCCAGCCCGTTCTGTTTTGCTTTTCCAAGCATTCGAACAAGATCGGCAGACTCATTCGATATCGCCGTGTCGGTTTCGCGGTCCCAGAGGAGCGGGACGGTGATGCGACCCGTGTAAGCCGGGCGGTGCCGCGCGTAGACTTCGTGAAGCGCGCTGGCGCCGAAGAGCTGGTCTGAGTAGGGACCTTCTTCCTCAAAAACCCAGCCTTCATCGGTGCGGCGCGGAAGCGCATATGAGACCGAGAGTTCGAGCCCTGTGAGCGCGCGGACGAGCAGAACGCGGTGGGCCCAGGGGCAGTTCCAGGCGGCGAATAGGTGGTAGCGCCTGATATCGGCCGCGCGCGGCAATTGGTTTCGGATCGTTGCGCTCTGGCGTTGAAAACTGCCATCAGCTGTAGTGCCGGGTTCCGGGTCGTCGCTCCGGTAGACTCCGTCAATCATGAGCCCCATGGTTGTTCCCTCTGGCCAAGTGCCCAGCGCCCCTGGAGGCCCCGGGACGTGCCCGGGGCGCATAGTGTCAATTGACCGTGACCCACCTCAGGATGAAGAAATTGTCCGGGCGCTGGGTGAGGTCGATGTTGTCCTTCACACCCCAGACAAGCGGCTGAACGTAAAGCGGCACATAGGCATGTTCGCCCTGGTATAGACCCACAACTTCGTCGAGCATTGCCTGGCGCTTACCTTCGTCGATCTCGGACTGGATCAAGGGCAGCAGCTCGTCGATTCGAGCGTTGGAGTAACCCCCGAAATTCCAAGATCCGAGTTTTTTCTCCTCGTTGGGCGTCGAGGCCAGGAAGCGAACCGGATGCTCATGGTCGAAGGCGCCACCCGGGGACCAACCTAGGAGATACATATCGAAGTTGTCGGCGCGCAGCTCCGGCCAGTAGTTTTGGACGGGCATTGCGTCGAGTTCCGCAGTTATCCCTACCTGCGCCAGCATCGAGACCACAGCCTGGCACACCGCCTCATCGTTGAGGTACCGATTGTTCGGGCATTTGAGCCCGAAGCCGAAGCCTTCGGGATAACCAGCCTCGGCAAGCAGCGCTTTGGCTGCCTCAACGTCATACTCAGTGCGGGCAGCGTTGGCGTCGGAGAAGCCCCGCATCGCCGGGGTCACAAGCTGACTGACTGGCTCGGCCGAACCGCGCATGATCGTTTGGAGGATTGCCGGGACATTGACGGCGCGGGCCACCGCCTCACGGACGCGAACGTCTTTGAATGGGTTGGGATCACCTGCATTAGACCCGTATTTCAAAGCTTCTGCCTCATGGGTGAAGCCGAGCATTATGACCCGGGACTCGACCCCGCGAACCACCTGAACCCCATCGCGCTCGTCCACACGGGCGGCATCCTGGATCGGCACTGGCTCAATCATGTCGACTTCGCCTGACAACAGCGCAGCGACCCGGGTGGCGGGGTTCTGGATCGGGGTGAACGTGGCTCTGGTGATATTGTGTTCGGGCGTGCCCCACCAGCCGGCAAAGGGCTCAACGACCGTCTGCAGACCCGGCTGGCGGTCCGTGACCATGAATGCTCCGGTCCCGTTGGCGTTGAGCGTCGCGAAGTTACCGGCTTCTTTGTCAGGTCGCTCGGCACCGTTTGACGTGGCCCATCCGGCATCCATCATCATCCAGTTTGCTATGCTGGCGGGGAAGACGGGGTTCGGGGCAGAGGTCATGATATCGACCGTGTAGTCGTCGACCGCGACCACCTCGCTTACTGGCGCGAACCAAGAACGGGTGTCCGCAGCCTCGGACGAAGCGCGCTCAAAGGAAAAAACGACATCTTCGGCGGTAAAGTCGCTGCCGTCGTGGAATGTCACGCCCTCGCGCAACGTGAACCGCCACCCTTCGCCGTCGCCGATCGGCTCCCAAGCCGTGGCGAGGGCAGGCTCGAGGGTGACGTCCTGGGACAGACGCACGAGGCCTTCATAGACGTTGTTGAGAAAGCCAAGCACGGGCGCCGAGTTCACGGCGTGGGGGTCCATGGTTTGCGGGTCTGTTGTCCCGGCCCAACGGAATTCGGCGGCCTTGAGCGGCAACGCCACGCTGGCGGCGAACATAGCGGCAATGGAAAATCGAAGCATTGGGATCCCCCCGTTTTTGGGTTCTTCATTCTGGCCGAAGGTGAAAGCCACCAGGGGACAGGTCACCTCACAAGCCCGTGATCGAGACAAGTTCGGTCGATGTCGATCCCCCGATGCGCGCGGCTCCACGCCAAACCAAGCGTCCGCGCCCTCTGCGACAAAGTTCAGTCTTCGCCGCGTGATCTGGCCGCTAAGGCTTGTTGCGCCCCCTGAAGGAGGGCAGCTTGTCCAAGGAAAGCCGAAGGAGCTCTTGGGGGAAAAGCGCCCCCCAAGATCTCCATTGCCTCCGAAGCGGCGTCAGGCGCCGCCCTTTTCAAAGTACTTGAACTTCACCTGATCATCGGCGTCAACAATGGTTTGCCATGCATTCGAGTGACCCCAGTTCAGCACTTGGTTATGAATTGGCAGGTAAATGGTCTCTGCCTTTCCCATTTCCCAAAGCTTCGCAATGGTTTCATTACGCGCATCAAGATCCGTCTCTGACGAGAGCGAGACGATCATTTCGTCCATTTCCGGGTTGGAGAAATGGGTCCCGTTCCAGCTGCCCCGCGCGTCGGTGCGGGTGTGGTACAGGAAGTTGAAGATGTACTCGGAGTCGTAGGTCGGAACCCCCCAACCCAGCATGTAGAAGTCAGTTTCGTCGTTGGCGATAAGTGGGAAATGCTGGGCGCGCGGCAACGCCGAGAGGTTCACAGTGATACCTATCTGGCCGAACATCCCCACAGCGGCTTGGCAAATCGCTTCGTCATTGATGTAGCGATCGTTAGGGCAGTCGAGCTGGATCGAGAAGCCCTCTGGATAGCCTGCCTCGGCGAGAAGCGCCTTGGCGCCGTCCACATCCACGCTGGGGTGCTCATCAAGACCATCGGTCCAGCCATTGACGGGCGGAGGCATGATCACGCCCGCTGGAGCGGACTGACCGCGCATGACGACCTGGCTGATCGCATCGCGGTTGATCGCCATGTTCATGGCCTCGCGGACGCGGATATCCGATAGCGGGTTGGCACCTTCGACGTCGTCGTTGGCGAGATCCTCTGTGCCCATATCGAGCCCGAAAAAGATCACCCTGTTCTGAGAGGCCGTGGCGACCGAGAGACCCTCGGCGGCGCGGACCCGTTCGAGATCCTGGACGGGTACGTCCTGAATGAAGTCGACCTCACCCGATAGAAGAGCCGCGACACGCGTGGCCGGGTTCTGAATTGGCGTAAACACGATCTCGGACGCAGCTAGTGGGAATGTGTCTTTGCCCCAATAGTCAGGGTTGGCCTTCAAAACCGACCTCACGTCCGCTTCACGGCTTTCGAGAATGTAGGGGCCGGTCCCGTTGGCGTTCCGCGCCGCGAACGTATCCTCGCCACCCGCGTAGTCTTGCACTTCGGTGACGCCGTTGGCTTCCGCCCAGCCCTTATCGATGATGAACGTATTCGTCAGGTTGTTTGGCAGAAGCGGATTTGGACCATCGGTCTCGATCTCAACCGTGTAGGGCCCAGCAGCGCGAACCTCCTTGACCGAGCTCAGAAGCTCTTTGAAATTCGAGTTCTCGCTCATCGCGCGGTTCAGCGAAAAGACCACGTCCTCGGAGTCGAAGGTCTCTCCGCCATGGAAGCTAACACCTTCGCGGAGATTGAAGACCCAGACGCTCGGGTTGTCGGCCGATGGTGCCCAATCTGTCGCGAGCGCGGGCTCCATCGCCCCCGTCATGTCGCGGACGATCAATGGCTCCATGATCTGGTGGTTGAACGTCGTGGTCGGACCTTCGTTCTGGGCGTGCGGGTCGAGCGTAAGCGCCTCGGCGGCCCGCGCCCAACGCAACGTCTCGGCTGAAGCCTGGCCGGCGACGAGCGCAGCCAGAGATGTCGCCAATAGGATGTGGCGCAGTTTCATGGGGGACTCCCTGTTGGTTATCGTTTTGGTGACGCGCAGTATGGGCCGCGTGCGCGCCTTGGCAAGCATCTCGCCCGCAACTCAGCCTTCCGCGGCCTCGCGAATGGCCCGGATGTTTGCACCGTAGGCATCAGGTGCTGCGACTGAGCCTCCCCGAAACACGGCGGACCCTGCAACGAGGACATTTGCACCTGCCCGCGTGGCCAACGGAGCAGTAACCGAGTCGATACCTCCGTCGACCTCAATATGTATTGGCCGATCGGCAACCAGTGCGCGCGCTTGGGCAACCTTGTCCACAATCGCGGGCTGGAACTTTTGCCCGCCGAAGCCAGGGTTGATGGTCATCACCAGGATCAGATCAATTGTATCGAGTAGGTGCTCGAGAACAGAAACCGGGGTTGAAACGTTCAGTGCCGCCCCTGCCAGTTTGCCTTCGGCGCGGATCGACTGCAGTGATCGGTGAAGATGCGGCCCCGCCTCAGCATGTACGGTGATAAGATCGGCGCCCGCCGCAGCAAACGCTCCGAGATAAGGATCCGCAGGTGAAATCATTAGATGCACGTCCATCAACGTGTTCACATGGGGCCGGATCGCGGCGACCACGTTCGGACCCATGGTGAGATTCGGCACAAAATGGCCGTCCATTGGGTCGACATGGATCCAATCCGCGCCCTGTGCCTCAACCGCGCGGATCTCGGCACCGAGATTGGCGAAATCGGCCGACAGGATCGAAGGGGCGATTCGAATGGATCTGTCAAAGGGCTCGGTCATGGCACGCTCACGGGTCGTTTAAACCTGCCTATCGGGGGCCATCGGGCTTGTCACGGGGGAGTGGGGGTCGGCCAGGGTTTGACCAGCTGGTCAATCTTGTTTTTTTCCCGGCCGCGTGCGACCGTCGTGCAGCCCTTTACTTACGCCGCGCCGCGCCACGTGTCCCAGACATCCACACCAGCCGAAGCCACCGCGGCCACCCGCCAGCTTCCGCAGGTTCACGAACCTCGCAATGCGGGTATCCCCCTCGATCTCGACTGGGTGCGACGGATACAGGCAAATACCTCCGCGATCGAGCGCCGCGCAGCGACCATCGGAACCCGGCGGTCCGTGAAGAAAGCCTGGCAGGCAGCGTGGCTGTTGCGCGCGGTCACGCTGATCGACCTGACCACTCTGGCGGGGGATGACACCGAGGGCCGCGTCTTGCGCCTCTGCGCCAAGGCGCTCCAGCAGGTGCGCTCGGATCTGCTTGATGCCCTGGGCATGGCCCCGATCACCACCGGCGCGGTCTGTGTCTATCACGAC
>JBCCKB010000212.1:0-6651 GCA_039027595.1 Pseudomonadota bacterium
AGTCCAGGCGACAGCGATAGAATTCGCTTCAAGGCATTCGACGCGAACAGCTGTGTTGCAGGTGACCTGGTGGCTCGCGGCTTTCCCGAGCTCTTGCCAGCCTTCTGGGGGCCGTCTCTTCGCAACTCTCATGCCCCGCTTGGACGTGATGGTAGTAGGTCGTTCCTCGGCGGTGCAATCGGGGGTGTCCCGGCATCTTTTAAGAGCCGCCACTGTAATACGTCACTGTAAGGGGCTGCGAAAATACAACTGTGAACGCAGGTGGTTACAATGATTGGAAGCGCTTAGAGAATTTTGGTGGAGCCAAGGGGAGTCGAACCCCTGACCTCTTGCATGCCATGCAAGCGCTCTCCCAACTGAGCTATGGCCCCTATTGTGTTCGCAAAGCTCCTTTGCTGCGCGGGGTGTAGGGGAGAGCGTCCGGTAGATCAAGTCGAAACCCAATCGGATCGAGCGCTCTGACGTCTCGAGTTGCAAATGGTTTGAGATGGTTGTGAGCCGCGCTCTCACCCGTAGCGGCGGGGGAGTGGGCCTCACGAGCTTTAGTATGTAGATGTTCGAATGGCACGGGCGATGAGTATTCACCGTTGTTTCGCAAAGCGTCGTTTAACCATCGGGTGACCGTGAGCTTCGCTTTCGCAGCGTCCTCAGCACTGCACTGGTTGCGTGTGAGCCCACGAAACGACGCCCTGCGAAGATGCGAGTGCATGGCGACCTCCCGCCGTTTTTTCGCGAACATGCTCGCGGCTACACCCCGGCGGCCCTGGCGTCTGCGCGATGTGCTCTGGAACCCCGTAGCCCGATCGGCGTGCCGCCCAACAACCCGATGTCAAACGAAACATCCACAGATTGCCAGTGTCTGCGTTCGCCGCGCTGATCACCAGACTGTGGAAGAGATCGAGACAGTCGTCGGGGAGAGTTCGGGTCAAGCCACCGTTAAAATTGCGTCAAATCCTCCACTCCATCCACGGGTACCCCTGCATTTCAATTGAATCGCGGCCATTCGCCATGCGACAGTTTCGTTGGGTGCTTGAGATGGGAATTCCGGTTTTGACCGCGGGCGACTTTTTTATAGATCAGTCATTTGATGACATCGCTTCTCACCGAGGCCTTGGCCCAGACGCACAGAGCCTTCTGAGGAACGCCGCCGGGCGCTACGATGTTTCGAAGGGTAACCTCACGTCTCAGCGCTTCAAGACACTGACTTTGCGGTTTGATGCCGATGACTTCGAAGTGTCTTGTGATCTTTTCGATCGGGACCCGCCCAAAACGCGCAGGTCACTTCTGGGAGGGCGCAGCGACTGGCACAGCTCTTGGCGCGGTCGGATTTCGGATTGTCGGGACACGGCCGATGGTCGGGTGGCGTTTCTTGCAACATGTGCGCGCTACACCGTGGACAGCAAGTCCGGACGACCCGACGAAACCACGGCTGAGGTCAACATCGAAATCGACAAGGCGACAGGTCGCCTGTTGAGCGCGTCGGGGCGCGTTGCTCATGACAAAGCGATTATCGCCACAAATGCCTGGCATGCCGACATGTCTGGTCTTCCTGCGGGCAAGCCCTTTCGTCGTATTCGTCTGAACTATCTCGTTCTGGGACCCGCGTTGACCGAGCTTTGCGACGCTGATCCGACCGCTCCAAGTCAAGACGAAGTTCTGGGGCAATTGTTCGAAGAGCAGGGTCCGGCTTCGATTCCCGGGGCCTTCGCGGGCGATGTGGATGTGACGGCACGAAAGCTTGACGACATTCCGCTGGCCCGGCTGGCCGCAAGCGCGACGTTTGACGATGTGACGGCGAATGTGCTCGCAGAGCAGGCTCTGCGGATAGGTCAAGCCGCGCAAGAGGATCAGCCCTGGGACTGGGAGTGTCTCCTGGTGTTTGCGGGCCTGGGCTTCCAACAGGCACCACCGGGCAACTTTTCCCGCTTGGTTATCGGACGGGCGCATGGCTTCTCAAACCCGAGGGATCGGTTTCGGAGCCGGTATGGCGCGATCATCAACACAACCCGCGTCAAAGATGAGGTTGGAAAGTCCCAAGCCTCGGGCGTTCATGACATCACCTGGTCGCTCCGTCATTACGCGCTCCATGAAATTGGTCATCTACTGAACCTTCCGCACCCTTGGCGGCGGGTCCTCGGAGAGCGTTCGCTGGGCCCCGACGATCCGGGGGCTCTGACTTGGATGAACTACGCGTCGCGCCACCCCTATGCCCAAATTGCCGCGGTCAAACTTGCCGCAGCCCGGGAGGAAAGCGAGGCGCTCGGAAATGGTCATGGCGTTGACGCGGCCGAAGCGCTTGTCGCGAAACGCCGCGATCATTTTTTTGAGCAGTTGGGCATGGGGCGGTTCAGCCGAACAGAGCGCCAATTCATTCGTCACGCGCCTCTGGACCAAATTGCCCAAGGCGGGCGGACCTTTCTCGATCACAACGTGTCAACACCGGCCATGATGCCAGCGGCGGACGTCCCGGTGTTGCAGATTGGCGTTTTCTTCGAGGGCGTTTTCCATCGGGTCTCACAGATTGCCGGTCTCGAATGGACCCGGAACGGTCGACCAGAGGAATTGGCTCCGGTTCCACTTTTTGGGCGCATCTTCGGCGACTTGACGCGCGATGAGAACGCCCAGGTACCGTCCCTCGAGGTCATGCTTCAGACCGGGGCGGTCCAGCTGATTGTTCAGGAAGATACCGCTGTCGACCCGCTCCTGGGCGAAACCCGGCAAACGGAGGCTTATGACCCTCCGCAAGCCGACCGAGATGCCTTTAATGCTGGAAGGTTTGCCGGTCTTGCCTCGGTTCTCGATGCGTCGGATCCGGCTCAGCGAAAACGGATCGCTGCGCTCCCATGGATACGCCGCGATCCGTTGAGAAGCCTCTTTACGATCCCTGGAAAGCGCTACCGGTGCCAGATCCAATATTTCGGAAACGGCCAAACGGTGGCGTCAAACGTAGTCTACCTTGATTTTGAGCAAAGCCGCCCACTGGAACCTCCCTTGGAGCCCGAAGACGGACAGTCGGACGAAGACTTCTACTCACCCTTTAAGCGTGGCCGCGGTGTTGTTGTCACCACGGTTTCTGACGATGGCACGAGCGCGAGCCTCCGGCTGCCGCCCGAGTAACGGCTGGAAGCGAGCCTCCGCAAAACAGGCAATGACGTATGACAATCGGAAGGTAAGGACATGTCAGATCAAGGCCCACAACAGAACCTCATTGCGGCGTTCGCCGTTCTAGACGGTGTGTATTTTGGGATGTTTTCCAATGAGTTCAGTTTGAAGCGTTCGCTCAAGTACCTTGGTAGAATGGAAGACAACGGGCAGGCTAGCGACGATTTGAAGGACTGGTTCGATGGCTCGCGGAAACTTCTCGAGGACAATGCTTCAGTGGGCGAGATCCCAAGCGTCGGAGGGACCGATGTCAGTATTCCCGACGGACTGCACCCATCGCCGTGGTATGCGGTCTTCGAGGTTGTTCCTCGGGGCGAAGTGGTCGGTGATCTTTGGGTCGGGCGGTTCTTTGAAGATGATGGTCCAGGCCCACAAACGCTTGCGACAGGGGTCTATGCAATTGCCGAAACCACGAACATCCAGGTTCTCAATGACGCCCCCATGATGCTTGGAGAGCGCGCTGAACGTTGGGTAATTGTAAGGGAGCGTGATGCTTCGGGTTCCGCCTCTGCGGAAGGCGATCATGGCGGGGTGGGCGGCGGCCTACTTGAAGAGTGGTAGAACCGCCGACATTCATCGCGGACGCATGTTTGGGAGCGGACCCGGCCTTTGCATTCTTTGACGGGACGCATCGGGTCCATTCGCCGGAAATGATGATGGAGCGTGCGCAAGAGGTGTTCTGGGAGGTCGGCATCACCCGGGTGTCCGACGTCACGGATCTCGACCGTATCGGCATTCCGGTGGCCCAGGCAGTGCGGCCGATGGCTTGCGCGCTTTCGGTCTCCCAAGGAAAAGGGCGAACGATTGAATCGGCCCTCGTGGGTGCGGCGATGGAGGGCATTGAGAAGCACCGTGCAGAGACCGCACGCCCAGATTTATGCCAGGCATCTCCGAGGGACGTCGCATCCGACCATGCAATCGTCGATGTCTCTTGCTTGGTCTCCTCTGAATTGCCTCCCGATATCTTCGAGGCCCTACCCATGCGTTGGTCCAAGGGCTTCGACCTGTTTACCGGAGCCGACGTATTTGTTCCGTTTGACCTCGTGACGATGGATTTCAGCCGGAAGGCCGATAGCGAGGCCTTCGTAAGATCAAGCAATGGTCTGGGATCGGGTGGGACATTCGCGGAGGCGGCGCTCTCGGCGCTTTTGGAGGTGGTCGAGCGCGATGCGATGGCCGACTTTTCCGCCCTGCCACAGCGCGAGAGGCACATGCGGCGTGTCGGGCCCGATACGATCGAGCATCTCAGCGCGTCGGACTTGTATGACAAGGTTCTGCGCGCGGATGTCGACATCGAGGTTTGGGACGTCACAAACGACATCGGTCTTCCAACCTATCACGTGCGCCTGCGCGATAAACCGCATACGGACATGCACGATCTACTTCCCAATTGCGTCGGATCTGGATGCCATTTGTCACCGTCGATCGCGCTGAGCCGAGCGATTACCGAGGCCGCACAAACCCGGGTAACGGTCATATCTGGCACTCGAGAAGATTTGGTGCGCCAGTCACAGTCATCCACCCGTCATCGGGATATGACATCGACGTTGCTTTCGGGGCTCTTCGAGCAGAAACTCCCCCCTGGACCATCGCGTCCAAACCTCGCGGCGGCGACCGCCCTGATTGATCTCCAAACTGTTGCTCAGGCACTTGCGTCCGCAAGGATTTCCGAGGTCGCCATCGTCGACCTTAGCCTGCCCGACCACGGCGTTTTCGTGGTGCGGGCGATCGTGCCGGGCGTGGGGCAACTCCTCCCAAGGCATAGGTTTCGCACGGGTCGCCGACATTTAGAGAAGGATGAGTTTTTATGACCAGATGCATCGTGGCCGCAGGCCCAAGTCTTCGTGAAAGTGATCGTGCCCTCTTTCCTGACATTCGTTTCGTCGACCCCTTGGCCGAGGGCGATGTTCTTCGGCTGTTGAAGGCACGGCCAAGGGCGATCGGAATTCTAGATGGCGTGTTCCGCGATCAATTGCCGGTCGGTCATAAGGAAATTCTCTGGGCGATGTCAGAAGGGGTCGCTGTTTACGGGGCCGCGTCAATCGGCGCGCTCCGAGCGGCAGAGCTGCACCGCTACGGCATGGTCGCCGTTGGTGAGATCGCCGAGGGTTACATTTCTGGTCGTCTCAACAGAGATTCCGATGTGGCCTTGGTTCATGGGCCAGCCTCACTGGGATATGTCCCACTAACAGTTCCAATGGTCGAAGTGTCGGCGACGCTCAATGCCCTCGCATACGCTGACAGGCTCATTGAGGCGGACGTGGCCGCGCTGAGTTTTGCTGCCCATGAATTGCACTACTCGGTGAGGACATGGGAAGCAATCGTGTCACAAGCGCGGCCGAGCATGACGGGTCAAACTGAAAAGCTGAGCGAAACGCTTTCGGGCTCCCATGTGGAACTCAAGCGCCTTGACGGGCTCGCGTTGCTCCATCGTCTGCAGTCTGATTTTGCGAAAGAGACGCTTGTCGTGCCGGACTGTCCCGCACCTCCGATAACACCGCCATTCTCCGATGCCCTAAAGCGTGCAGGAATAGCGTAGAGACGCCAGATACACTGCAATCTTTCCAAAGAGTTAAGCGGGCCGGTGGCGCTAGAGCACAAATCCCGCCTTGGCTAGCCCTTGGACGAGATTTTCTCGATCCTCGGTGCGTCTAAGCGGGAAGCCCGCCAAGTACCAGGATACAGCGCGCTTCGGCGAGAAGGGTTCGTCACCTGTCCAGCGATCCTTGAAGACCGCCAGCGCCTCCTCGGCGCTACTCCTCGCCTGGACCAGCCGACCCATTTGCCCAAAGGTGGCGCACTTCAAAAACCGGGAGCGAACCGGATTACGAAGCTCCTCAATGTCCAGGTAACTGAATGCCTTGTCGAAGTCGCGCTTGAAGTAGTGCGCCTCGCCGTAATCCGTCGACAGGAAGTCGAGGTTATGGATCATTCGGCGCTTTGCGATATCGTAAAACTCTAACCCCCGGTCGGCGTCTCCCAAATACACAAAGGCCGTCCCGACCGCGTTTAACCTGTTAGGATCATAAAGACCGTACTCAACTGCCCGCTCTAGGTACTGTGCCGCATCATCGTATTTCTTCATGCGCAGAAGGCACCAGGCCATCGAGAGGTTTGCGTTTGGGCTTGTTGCATCATTGACCAGAAATTTCTGACAGAGTGCGAGCGCATCTTGCACGCCCTGCGCTCGGCAGGTGCCAGGCGTGGTGATTTTGCGCCCAGAATTATAGCTGCCGATAAGGTAGGAATAGGGCGGCGAGAACGACGGGTTGAGTTCGACGGCCCGTTCCAGCAAAGGCTGCGCCAGATCCATGTAGTTTATTTCAGTGGACGTGGCGATCAATCGCTTTGCCTTTAAGTAGCATTGGTAAGCTGTCCAGGTCTCCGTACTCTCTGCTGGAAGATCCGCGCTTTCCACCTGCTCGATCACCGAAAGGGTCACGGATACGATATCTTCCACCGCATCACGGGCACCTGGAGCGCGGGCAT
>JBCCKB010000213.1:0-6619 GCA_039027595.1 Pseudomonadota bacterium
CGCGAAGAGTGTCTTTAGAACGGGATTTTTCTTAACTTCCGCCTTTGCCTTTTCAATCCGCATCACGTCCCCAATCCTGCGGTCGAGAAAAGCCCAGCTGTCCGCTTGGTCAGGACTATCGTCGCCAAGCCAATAGAGAAGTGTCGCCGAGTAGACACCGACAAGCGTTGCGCGTTTTGTATACCAATTTACGTCCTCCGAGGTGTCGCCCAGCGCCGTCCAGATCGCATCCGCAGTGTCCCATAAAAGCCGTGTCCCCCTTGCCGCATTCATCGGCAGCGAAAATACCGTTGTTCCGCGGCGCACGACTTCGCGGTCGCCTGCCAACTCCAGTCGGACCCTGACGGCCAGAGCCACCTTCTCGCGGATCTTGAGTGCGCTCAGGTCGCGCCGCTTGAGTTCAGCTGCCATGTCCCTGTCACCACGCCGATGCGCGGCAGCGGCGAGGTCCAACGCGCCGCCGGGGCAAAGGACGGCAACCGTGGCGGGGTCCAAATCCAGATCTGCCGCGGCCGCCCTGAGCGTTGCGGCAGACCAGCCATCGAACGCCACATGCGGTAAAGCAGCGTCCAAAAGGTCATCAAGATTTGAGGCAGACATGTAAAATCTCCAATTTCGCTGGGCAGTAGACAAGCTAGATCTCGCTTGCTATACGGCCACCTCCTGCGAAGTCCTTGAATTCCTAGCCCAGAAAGGTGGTGACCACCACATGCAGGTCAGTGTCCGCGACAACAATGTCGATCAGGCGCTTCGTGCGCTGAAAAAGAAGCTTCAGCGCGAAGGCGTCTTCAGGGAAATGAAGCTTCGGCAGCAGTTTGAGAAGCCCAGCGAGAAGCGCGCGCGCGAGAAGGCAGAAGCAATCCGCCGTGCTCGCAAGCTCGCGCGCAAGAAAGCCCAGCGCGAAGGGCTGCTTTAGGCAGGTCCGACAACCGCGAGAACCAGAGAATTTAGGTGCCCCCGGTGCATGGCTTCGGGGGTTCGTTATTTGTTGAGTAGGTCCCGCCACGGAAACACCGTTTGTATGGGCTCCATGTAAAGCCGAAGCGGGCGGAGGCGGTGACCAAACTCTTCAAACCCTGACGCACCCAAGAGAACCTACATTTGGTCCCGGGAACATCCGAAGCAGCAACCGGCTCGCTCTTCCGGCGTTTTGAGGGGGATATTTGGGCCAGTCACCCTAGGGCGGACCACGCGGGGCAAAGCTCCATTCGCCCTTGTCGAGGCAGGGTAAAGATCAGCGGACAGCGAGAAAGGAATGCAACGAGATCTTCGGTTCGGTACCGGTCAGTGAGAAGTCGAAGCGTCGTCTACGCGGGCTGCGGAATTCGCCAGCAACGTCTAAAAGGTCTTTCTTGCACGCATTGCGGCGGTGATGGTGCCGTCGTCAAGGTAGTCGAGTTCCCCACCAATAGGCACGCCTTGGGCCAAAGAGGTGACCGTCACCCCGCTTCCGATCGCGTCTGCGATATAGTGCGCCGTAGTCTGCCCCTCAACGGTAGCGTTAAGCGCTAGGATGACCTCCCGGATCCCCTCATCGACGACACGAGCCGCGAGTTGCGGAATTCGGAGTTCGTCTGGGCCCACGGCATCGAGAGCCGAGAGCGTGCCTCCGAGGACGTGATAACGGCCCTTAAAGACGCCAGCTCGCTCCATGGCCCAAAGGTCGGCCACGTCTTCGACAACGCAGATTTCTCCTGTCGCGCGCTTCTCGGAGGAGCAGAGTTCGCAAGTGTCCGTTGTGCCGATGTTCCCACAAATCAGGCATTCGCGCGCCGTATCGGCAACGCGCGCCATGGCACCCGCCAATGGCGCGAGCAGCACCCCGCGTTTCTTGATCAGATGGAGAACCGCGCGCCTAGCAGAGCGGGGTCCGAGCCCCGGCAGCTTCGCCATCATGTCGATTAGCGCTTCTATCTCGGACGCCGGTCCGGCCATGCCTGCCTCTGTTCCGGTGGTCTTCGGGCCCGATAGGATCGCGCCGGGGAAACCGTTTCTCGGCACGACACTCTACGATAGACAGTCGGAAAGACAAGAACGCCGAGGCGGTGAGCAGAAGCCTTCATGATGACACTTAGCCTGGCGAGGACGTGCCACGGATGCTGCCTTTTGCGTTTGATCCAATGCGCTGGCGACAACGACGTGACGGAACCCTTTCGCGGGCATCGATCAGGCCGACGCGATTGGCAAATATCCTTATTCATGCAGACAGGCGCAGACTGAGGTTCAATATTCTGAATCTCGCGCTAGGGGTCACGTAAGACCGCCAAGGCCCAAACGAGCCCTGGCTCAGACCGCTAAAGCACCCTTGCGTTTTCCAGTTTTGCGGAAACGTCTAGAGCAAGTCCATGTGCGACGAGGGCAGCCGCAATCACCCTAGAATGGTAACTTCATATCCGCCGGAAGGCCCATTTCCTCGGTGATGCGCGCCATTTCGGATTGCGCCTTTTCGCTTGCGCGCGATTGTGCGTCTTTGATTGCGGCAAGGATCAGGTCTTCGACCACTTCCTTTTCGCTCGCGGTCAATATCGATGGGTCTATGTCGAGTTGGGTCAACTCACCCTTGGCCGTGGAGGTCGCCTTCACAAGTCCAGCGCCTGACTCGCCCACCACCAATATGGAATGGAGGTCCTCGTGCAGCGTTTCCATTTTCTCCTTCATCTCGGCGGCCGCCTTCATCATCTTGCCCATGTCGCCGAGCCCGCCCAATCCCTTGAACATTTCCATCTCCTAACTCTCAGGCTTGCATGAGACCCTAGGGGCTCGCGCGCCAGCTCACAACCGAGCCGCGACCTATTCCTCAAATGGATCCCATTCCTCGCCGATTTCCGGTAGCGCCTCTTGGGCGGCCTCTACCTCGCGCGCGTCGTGCGATGTGATTGTGCTGATCTTCGCGCCGGGAAAACTGGTGAGGACCGCTTGAACCATGGGGTGGGTTTCCGCCTGGGCTTTCAAGGCGGCCGTCTCTTGGTCGCGTTCTTCTGCGATTGTGAGAGATGTGGCTCCATTTGCGACACTTACCGCCCAGCGGACCCCGGTCCAGGCTTGCAACTTTCGGCCAAGGTTTTGGGCAAGGTCAGGTGGCGCGTCGTCGGTTGGGCTGAACTCAATCCGTCCGGGCGCATAGCGGGCGAGACGGAGATGATTCTCCACCAGTATGACGAGGTGCGCGTCACGATTGGCGCGGATCAAATCCAGGACTGACGCGAATGTCGGATAGCGCGCCAGCATTGAAGTTGGCTCCGTTGCGATCGCGGCCGCCGCGCCATCCTGTCTCGGGCCAGCCTGCGCGGGTTTTGGCTCGGACTGACCCCCTATCGGCCCGCTGGCGCCTTGGGCTCGCGGGCCCGACGCGGGTTTTATCGCGGCCACCTCGCTCGAAGCATCCTTGAGCTTTCGGACGAGCTCCTCTGGCGTGGGGAGATCCGCCACATGGGTCAATCGAATGATTGCCATTTCTGCGGCCATCATGGCGTTCGGTGCCTGGGAGACTTCCTCGAGCGCCTTGAGAAGCATCTGCCATGTTCGCGTGAGCGCTCGCATTGGCAAGGCATCCGCCATTTGCAAGCCCCGCGCTCGCTCATCGGGCGCAACCGTAGGATCCTCGGCGGTCTCTGGGGTCACCTTGATCACTGAAATCCAATGCGTGACCTCGGCCAGATCCCGCAACACCCCTATAGGGTCCGCGCCATCGGCATATTGTGCGGAAAGCTCTGAAATCGCGGCGCCGGCCGCTCCACCCATGATCAAATCGAAGAGATCAAGCACCCGGCCCCGATCAGCAAGCCCCAGCATCGCCCGCACGGCTTCGGCGCTGGTTTCGCCGGCACCATGGCTGATGGCTTGATCGAGAAGCGATTGTGCGTCCCGCGCTGAACCCTCGGCGGCGCGCGTGATTAGCGACAGGGCTGCATCCTCGACACGGGCACCTTCGGCAACAGCGATACGGTGCAACATCTCGCGCATCACTTCGGGTTCAATGCGCTTGAGGTCGTAGCGCTGGCACCGTGACAACACGGTCACCGGCACCTTCCTGATTTCGGTCGTCGCCAGAATGAACTTTGTGTGCGGGCGCGGTTCTTCGAGTGTCTTGAGCATCGCGTTGAAAGCCGAAGTGGACAACATATGCACTTCATCAATGATGAAGATCTTAAAGCGCCCCTCGCTCGGTCGGGTTTCGGCCATCCGGTTGATTTCGCGCATCGCATCAACGCCCGTTGACGAGGCAGCGTCGATCTCAAGGACGTCAATGAAACGCCCCTCGCTGATTTTCTTACAAGGCTCACATACCCCGCAAGGTTCTGTCGTGGGGCCGCCTCGGCCATTCGGCCCGATACAGTTCATCCCCTTTGCGATGATCCGCGCCGTGGTGGTTTTCCCGGTCCCGCGGATCCCGGTCATGATGAAGGCATGGGCGATCCGGTCCGCCTTGAACGCGTTCTTGAGCGTCCGAACCATGTCGTCCTGGCCAACGAGATCGGCGAAGGTTTCGGGGCGGTACTTCCGGGCCAGAACCTGATAGGCGGGCTGTTCTTGATCGCTCATTGTGTCTCCGCAGCGAGAGCCTCGGACAGTCTAGGCGGGCACTCCACTGGCGTAAACTGGTTGCCGGACAAGGGTCTCGTGATCTACTATCCGCCTGCTGCGTGGGGCGGCATCCGGGTCCGCGGAAAGCTGTATCAGCACCCCAGATCACATTCGAACCACGTCGATCGGTTCTTCCTGCCCGGATCAGCGGACTGTCGGGCCATCACGGGAGAGACCGATGTCCTCATCGACAGAATTTTTGCGCCGCAAGGCCAAGGCACTCCGAAAGGCTTTCTTAGCGGGAGATCCAGAGGCGCGCACCCGCGTCGCCGCGCATTTGCCTGGCCGCGACGCCTTAAAGCATGCTGACGCCCTCCATGTGGTGGCTCGGGAGCAGGGGTTTCAAAGCTGGCCCAAGCTTAAGCTTGCCAAGGAAATTGCCGCCATGGACCGGGCCAAACGCTCGGAACGGTTGAAGATTGCGCTCTACTTCGGCCAATCCTGGGTGGTCGATGCACTCCTCAGCGCGGATCCTTCGCTTGGCTCAGACAACCCCGGTCTTCAGGCAGCGCTCTACCAGCATGACGCTGTTGCAGCGGCGTTGGCGCGTGACCCGGCTCTTGCGACGGGACCTGTCGCCGGGCCGCGCTCGCTTATCCTGCATCTCGCCTTCTCGCAGCATTGGCGACATCATCCCGATGGCGCGAATGCCTCCGTTCGGATGGCTGAATTGCTCGTGTCCCATGGCGCAAGTGTCAATGATGGGTTTCCAGCGGAGCCAGGCTCCTCGCATACGCTCTCGGTGCTCTATGGTGCACTTGGGCATGCTGGAAACCACGAACTTGCGAAGTGGCTTCTTGAGGCGGGCGCCGATCCAAATGACAATGAGTCGCTCTATCACGCCTGTGAGCTTGGGCACGCCGAAGGGGTCCGGCTTCTCCTGAAACACGGCGCGGATCCAGTGGGCACGAACGCCCTGTTACGGGCGATGGATTTCAACAATCTCGAGCTTGTTGAGCTCCTGTTGGGCGCGGGTGCCGACCCGGACGAGGGCGTGAGCGAGCACCCTGGTTCCGACATTCCCGAGGTTCTCATCCCTGGGCTCCACCAAGCGGCGCGCCTTATGTGCTCGGGCGCCATCGCGGAAGCTCTGATCCGCGCGGGCGCCGACGGCACGCGTTTGCATGACGGCCATACGGCATACGCCTTGGCAAGAATGCGCGGAAACCGAGACGTTGCCTCCGTCCTAGAGGCATACGGACAGGCGTCCCCGCTGGATCCCGAAGAAGCTCTCCTCGCCCAAGCTGCCGAAGGCCCGGTCGAGGGCGGACTCAACGTGCAGGAGCTGAGCGATCTCACGCGGCTGCTTATACATAGGATGCTTGGAACAGGCGGTACTGTCGGGCACATTAAGCGCTTAATCGACTTAGGCTTTGACCCGAACGCCCTGGACGAACAGGGCATGTCCGCACTGCACATTGCCGCGTGGGAAGGACTTGCGGACGAAGTCGCGCTGCTCATCGGTCATTGCCCGGATCTCGAATACAAGAATATGTATGGTGGCGATGCCTTTGGCACTGCGATCCACGGGTCCGAATTCTGCCCTGCGCGCAAGACCAGGGATCACCTAGGCGTGGCCCGGCTACTCTTGGATGCCGGCGCCAATCTGGACATGCGCGACGTCGACGGTTGCGGGGTCGAAGCCATGGCGGAAATGCTCCGTGATTGGGCAGAGGCACATCCAGAGCGGGTGGTCGAAACTGGTTGAATGCAACTGCTCGGCCCGGGCTCCACGCCTTGGGGCTTCATCACAAAGCGCCGGCACAGCCACAACACGCCTAAGTCTACCCATGCAGCTAATGATGCCGCTTAGACGACGGATATGGTGAAGGGTGAGAGGCTGGACAACGACCCAAGCGGGGCTCGTTACGGCTGCTTCCTTCCGGACCTGACCGGGTTGGCGAGGCGCCGGCCCGCGCCAACCTCTCGACTCGAGAGAATAGGCTCGGCGCTGGGTTGCTTCAAGACCCACCCAGCGCCGAAACCGATTAGTGTGAAGCCAGCGGCGGAACGTGGCGGGTAAACCACTTCTCCG
>JBCCKB010000214.1:0-6581 GCA_039027595.1 Pseudomonadota bacterium
CCCGGTGCCGGCCTCGGTGATTGCAATCACTTGTGCCGCACTCGGGAAGACTGGTTTACCAGTCCTCCCGGAAAACAGTCCGTGTTTTCACCGGCAGTTTCATCGCTGCGAGACGCAAGGCGTCGCGGACTCCATTGCCCGCGAGGCCTTGCGTCTCGCAGCGATGAAACTGCCGGTGAAAACACGGACTGTTGTCCGGGAGGACTGGTAAACCAGTCTTCCCGAGTGCGGCACAAGTGATTGCAATCACCGAGGCCGGCACCGGGTTGAGGTTAGGATGGGCGGGGGAGACCCCGCCCTTCTTCGTTGCGCCGACTGCCCGACGCTGTTAGCAAGTCGCCTCACGCAATAACGGAGGGTGACATGGCAAATCGCATCAAACCCGAAGACAGACCGTCCTTTCGAGGTCACGTCTAAGCGTCGAAAGTCCTATCCGTCCGAAACACGCGTCAAGTCCGGCGACCGTATGGTGCATGGGCGACGTTGAACTGTGCGAGAAGCTTGGTCGCAACGACCTGTGTCCGTGCGGATCGGGACGAAAGTTCAAGCGGTGTTGCCTTAATAGTGGCCGCTACGATGGTTCGCTAAGAGATGACTACTTTTAGGGACAGAGACTGAATTGCCTCGCCCGGGCGACCAGCCCGGGCCGCGCCCACCCAGGGTCGGGCGCCGCCCTTCTCACTACGGAGCGACTGGTCTACACCGCTCACATGTCCGAAACCCGCTTCCTCTTCACTACCCCCCTATACCAATCCAAGCTCACCGGCCTCGAAGCCCAGGAACTCGAAGCCTCCTGCTACTCCATTGCCGAGGATGACGAGGCGGGGCAGGGATGGTGCGAAGAGAATGGCTATCCGGGTTATACCTCCTATGCCTCGCTGAGCGACCTCCCCTGGCGGTTTCCGGTTTTCAAAGAAATCGTGGAGCAGCTCGACAAACTCGTCGCCGCTTTCGCCGAGGAGCTCCATTTCGACCTCGGCGGCAAGCCCCTCACGCTTGAGGACATCTGGATCAACATCCTGCCAGAGGGCGGCATTCACACGTCGCATCTCCACCCGCTCAGCGTGATTTCAGGGACCACCTATGTGAAGCTCCCAAAAGGCACCTCGGCGATCCGCTTCGAGGATCCGCGCCACGCGATGATGATGGCCGCCCCGCCGCGCAAAAAGGACGCGCCCGAGCATCTAAAGCCCTTCGTTTACGTAAGCCCCGAGCCCGGGGACGTCCTTCTCTGGGAGAGCTGGCTCCGCCACGAAGTGCCGATGAACATGGCCGAGGACGACCGGATCAGTGTGAGCTTCAACTACCGCTGGGAAGGATAGCCGCCATTGACACGCCGCAGAAAACAGCCGCGCAGATCGGGCAAGGGGTTCGAGACCTGTGTCGTCCCTGGCGCGGGTCTGGTTTGCCGACAGGTGACATGTGTGAAGGTGGATACGGTCTTCGTGATCTGAAATTTCAGTTTCGCGACCAGGCGCAACGGCGGGCGAAGCACACGGCCCAGAAGGCGCTCAACATCACGCAGGCGCGGGTCGAGAAGTTGTGCCTCTTCTTTTCGCCGATCCACCCAAAAAAAGGCTTGCCCCGTGTAGTCTTGGAGCCTATACGCACGGCTCGTCCAGCTCCACCGGGGAGAGAGGTGACCCGTCAGGGGCCTTCCGGTGATCGTTGAAAGGGTACGGCATGGCACTTGATGCCAAGGAATTACGTGACAAGACGCCTGATCAGCTTCGTGAGGAGTTGGCGGGTCTCAAGAAAGAAGCATTCAATCTTCGGTTTCAGGCGGCCACAAGCCAGCTTGAGAACACAGCGCGCATGCGCTCCGTTCGTCGCGACACCGCGCGTGTGATGACGGTTCTGAACGAAAAGGCTGCGGAAGCGACTGCCACCCAAGAAGCGAGTGAGGCTTAGATATGCCGAAGCGTATCCTCCAGGGTCGGGTCACATCGGACAAGAACGATCAAACGGTGACGGTTCTTGTTGAGCGCCGGTTCACGCATCCGCTGCTTCACAAAACGGTACGGAAGACAAAGAAGTACCGGGCGCATGACGCCGCGAACACGTTCAAGGTTGGTGATGTGGTCCGGATCCAGGAGTGCGCGCCGATCTCGAAATCCAAACGCTGGGAGGTCGTGACCGCCTAAGGTAACGACATCTCGGTTCATCGAAACCCGGGGGGCTAGCCTCCACAGGTCGGGAGAACCACTATGATCCAGATGCAGACCAATCTGGATGTCGCGGACAATTCCGGAGCACGGAAGGTTCAGTGCATCAAGGTCCTCGGCGGCTCGAAGCGGAAATACGCATCGGTCGGCGACATCATTGTCGTTTCGGTCAAGGAAGCGATCCCGCGTGGCCGCGTAAAGAAGGGCGACGTTCGCAAGGCGGTCGTGGTCCGAACTGCCAAGGAAGTGCGCCGGGAGGATGGGACTGCAATCCGCTTCGACCGAAACGCCGCCGTAATCCTCAATAACGCCAATGAGCCAGTGGGCACCCGGATCTTTGGCCCCGTTGTGCGTGAGCTTCGCTCGAAGAACTTCATGAAGATCATTTCGCTTGCCCCGGAGGTGCTCTGAGATGGCTGCGAAACTCAAGAAAGGCGACAAGGTCGTCGTGCTCGCTGGCCGTGACAAAGGCAAAGAGGGTGAAATTTCCCTTGTGATGCCAAAGGTCGGTAAGGCCGTTGTCGATGGGATCAATATCTCGATCCGCCATACCCGCCAGACGCCGAACAGCCAGGGAGGTCGGGTCCCGAAGGCGATGCCGATCGACGTGTCAAACCTCGCGCTGCTCGACAAGAACGGGAAACCCACTCGCGTGGGCTTTAGACTCGAGGACGGCAAGAAGGTGCGCTTTGCCAAGACAACGGGGGACGTGATCTAATGCTGGATGCCGAAAGCTACAGCCCGCGCCTCAAGGCGCATTATGCAACTACGGTCCGCGCAGCCCTCAAAGAAGAGTTTGGCTACGCGAATGACATGCAGATCCCAAAGCTCGCGAAGATTGTGTTGAACATTGGCTGCGGGTCAGAAGCGGTTCGAGACTCGAAAAAGGCCAAGTCAGCCCAAGAAGACTTGACTGCGATCGCAGGTCAAAAGGCGGTGGTCACGAAGGCCAAAAAATCGATCGCAGGGTTTCGCGTGCGCGAAGGCATGCCGCTTGGCGCCAAGGTGACGCTCCGCGGAGACCGGATGTACGAATTCCTCGATCGGCTCGTAACCGTGGCATTGCCGCGGGTCCGGGATTTCAGGGGTGTGCCCGGTAAGTCCTTCGATGGCCGCGGCAACTACGCCATGGGGATCAAGGAACATATCGTCTTCCCCGAAATAAACTTTGACAAGGTGGACGAGGTTTGGGGCATCGACGTTGTAATAAGCACCACCGCGAAGACCGACGCGGAAGCAAAAGCGCTGTTGAAGCAATTCAACATGCCGTTCAACAGCTGACGCGGGAAGGATAGGAAATGGCCAAGAAATCCATGATCGCACGCGAGAAGAAGCGCGAGAGGCTGGTGGCGCAATACGCAGCCAAGCGCGCTGCACTGAAGGAAATCGCTTCGGATGAGAAAAACCCGATGGAGGAGCGCTTCAAGGCGCGCCTCAAGCTCGCCAAGCTACCGCGGAATTCGTCGCCCACCCGTCTGCATAACCGCTGCCAACTGACCGGACGACCCCATGCCTACTACCGCAAACTCAAAGTCAGCCGGATCGCGCTTCGGGAGCTCGGCTCCTCTGGCCAGATCCCGGGCCTTGTTAAGTCAAGCTGGTAAGGAGGGTATGCAATGAATGATCCTCTCGGCGATATGCTGACGCGTATCCGCAATGCACAGATGCGTGGAAAGTCCACCGTTGTTACGCCTGCATCCAAGCTGCGCGCTTGGGTGTTGGATGTCTTAGCCGATGAAGGCTACATCCGCGGCTACGAGAAAACGGTTGGGAAGGACGGTCACCCCGCCATCGAGATCAGCCTTAAGTACTACGAAGGCACGCCTGTGATCCGCGAACTCAAGCGGGTGTCAAAGCCTGGTCGCCGCGTGTATATGGGGGTTCGCGAGATCCCGTCGGTCCGCCAAGGCTTGGGTGTTTCAATCGTCTCGACTCCGAAGGGCGTGATGTCGGACTCTGCTGCGCGCTCCGCCAATGTTGGCGGCGAAGTGCTCTGCACGGTGTTCTAGGGGAGTACGCAGATGTCTCGCATTGGAAAACGTCCCGTCGACCTGCCATCGGGTGTCGAAGCAACCGTTTCGGGACAAACGGTTTCGGTGAAAGGGCCGAAGGGCACCCGGGAGTTTACCGCAACCGACGATGTCACGATCGCAATTGGGGACGGGGCGGTTACGGTCGAACCGCGCGGCGCATCAAAACGCGCGCGTCAGCAATGGGGCATGTCGCGCACGATGGTGGCGAACCTGGTGCAAGGGGTGACCGAAGGTTTCAAGAAAGAGCTTGAGATCACAGGCGTGGGCTACCGCGCGCAAATGCAGGGCACGACCTTGAAGATGAACCTTGGCTATAGCCACGAAGTCGAGTTCGCTGTGCCCCAAGATGTAACCGTGACTTGCCCAAAACAGACCGAGATCGTTGTGGAGGGCATTGACCAACAGGTTGTCGGCCAAGTCGCGGCCAAGATCCGTGAGTGGCGTTCTCCCGAGCCCTATAAGGGCAAAGGGATCCGCTACAAGGACGAGTACATTTTCCGCAAAGAAGGCAAGAAGAAGTAAGGACCGGACACTATGGCACTTTCCAAACGGGAACTGTTCCAGAAGCGCCGTCTGCGCGTCCGGAACAAACTGCGTAAGGTGAACGCGGGTCGCGCACGGCTCTCGGTGCACCGCTCGAATAAGAACATCTCTGTTCAGCTGATCGACGACCTTGAGGGCCGCACGATCGCCTCGGCCTCGTCGCTCGAAAAGGGACTGGGTCTTGTCGGAAAGAACAACATCGAGGCAGCGTCCAAGGTGGGCCAGACGATCGCGGAGCGCGCAAAGAAAGCGGGCGTGGAGGAGGCATACTTCGACCGAGGTGGCTTTCTGTTTCATGGCAAGGTGAAGGCGCTTGCAGATGCCGCGCGCGACGCAGGACTGAAGATCTAGGTGGAGAGGGCCTAGCGCCCTGTCGATGACCGGGGAGCGTGGAGCTCACTGCGGTCGGTCAAATGAATGGCGCCCGGGCGCCCTTGAGAAGGAGGCCAACCATGGCCAGAGAACCCAGAGGAGAAGGTCGCGGCCGACGCGACCGCGACGAGGCCCCTGAATTCGCGGACCGCCTTGTGGCGATCAACCGGGTGTCGAAAACCGTCAAGGGCGGAAAGCGCTTTGGTTTCGCGGCGCTCGTGGTTGTGGGTGACCAGCGAGGTCGTGTGGGCTTCGGCAAAGGCAAGGCCAAGGAGGTCCCCGAAGCAATCCGCAAGGCCACCGAACAGGCCAAGCGACAGATGATCCGCGTGCCCTTGCGTGAGGGACGCACGCTCCATCACGACATCGAGGGCCGCCACGGTGCGGGCCGCGTGGTGATGCGCACGGCACCGGCCGGTACCGGGATCATTGCTGGTGGTCCGATGCGGGCGGTTTTCGAAATGTTGGGCGTTCAAGATGTCGTCGCGAAATCACTTGGGACCCAGAACCCCTATAACATGATCCGGGCAACCATTGACGGGTTGAAGCAAGAGCAAAGCCCGCGTGCTGTGGCGCAGCGCCGGGGCAAGAAAGTGGCCGATATCCTGCCCAGGCGGGAGGAGGCCCCGGCAGAACCCGACGCCGCCCCCGCGACTGAGGAGGCTTGAAGAGCATGGCGAAGACCATCGTTGTAAAACAGATCGGCTCCCCAATCCGCCGTCCCAAGATCCAACGCGAAACCCTTAAGGGTCTTGGCCTTAACAAGATGCACCGCACCCGTGAGTTGGAAGACACTCCCTCCGTCAGAGGGATGGTCAATGCCATCCCGCATCTCGTTGAGATCGTGGAAGAGCGAAGCTAGGGGCGCGACCCAGGTCACCTTGTTGTAACCAGAGACCTGGACTCGGTGCGAGACGTACTCGGGTCGCCCTGGCGCGTTTGGAACTCGCGGACGCGCACCCAGCGTTCTGGCTGGGCTGCATCTCGGGAACCTTTCGACCCCGTATCACGGCCAAATGCGGACAGGGGAACCAGGGCAGCTAGCCTGCGGCGCCGCGAGGCTCTGACAAAGTGCTGAAAGCCGAGCATGGGCATGCCTTTCCGGACTATGACGGTGCGACCGGGCTTGCGTCAATTCGGGTGCGTGTCGCTCGTCCACCAACAACCAGCGCTCGGAGTTGCGCGGTCTAGCACGGGACGCAGGCCTGCACCCAACCGCTTGAGCGATCCGGTGAGACCGGGTCCGCCACCGTGCCAGGCGTCACGCTCCCCAGCATAGTGAGAATTGGGCGTCGACTTCGGAAATACCCTGCATTCAACCCAAAGCGCCGCCACGGTACAAAACAGAAGGCGCGCTTGCAAAGTGACTTGACGGAGCACGGGCGATAGAGGAGCGGCATGGTCACGATGGGACGTCCTCGGATAGACAATCAGCAGGCTCGTAGACTTTTCCTTGATCGACACTTGC
>JBCCKB010000215.1:0-6559 GCA_039027595.1 Pseudomonadota bacterium
CGCGGGCAAGCCTACCGAGGGAAGCGGCACGGCCCCAAGCGCGTACGTCTCAGCGGAGGTAGCCGAAGGCGCAATCGCAGCAATGAGCTTGGCGGCGTCCATGGCCGCCCCGCCCCCGATCCCGATGACAAGGTTAACATCCGAGGCACGCGCTCGGGCGGAGAGCTTGTCGATGAGCGCTTCCTTCGGCTCGCCCACGATCTCAGGGGCCAGCTCGCATCGAAGACCCGCTGAACCTAGGTCCTCGGCAAGGCGTGTCACCACGCCAAGCTCTTGCAACGCGGCGTCGGCAACAACAAGGACGGTATCGCCACCCAAGGCGGTAACGATGCCGGGGACTTCCGAGACACACCCGACGCCGAAAGTGATCGGTGGAACCCGACCAACGTCAAAACTATTCATTCGCATCCGACCCCGTTCTCGTCCTTTTGCCTGGCTTCGGAGCGGTACTTTTGGGGTTCGTCTCTCTCCGGCCGCTCCACCGAGTATCGCGTGAACGCGCCTTAGCGATGTCAAAAAAACGCCGTGGATGGGTCTTCTGCGACAGAATCTGAGGCCAAAGACCCACCCCAACTCGGGCCCAATCCTGGGTTACGGGCCACTCAAGGCGGAAGTGTATGGTCGCGGCGCGTGTTTGAACGTAGCAATGGGACACCGAAGAACGCGCATCTCGGCGGCTATTCATATGTCAGATAAGATGCCCCTTTGGCAGTGGAGCGCTGCCCGGATCGCCAAAGCCACGCGCTCGGGCGCTCTCTCTGCCCGAGAGGTAACCGAGGCGGCGATTAGACGTATGGAGGCCGTGAACCCCGCCCTCAACGCCGTGGTTGAGACGCTCGCGGAAGACGCGCGCGCCAGGGCCGCCGAACTAGATGACAGTGATGCCCAACCTGGGCCCCTCCACGGCGTTCCCGTCACCGTCAAGATCAATGTTGACCAGTTAGGATGCTCGACAAGCAACGGCGTCGTCGCGTTTCGCGATCTCATCGCGCCTGAGGATGCTCCGGTCGTCCGGAACCTCAACGCCGCCGGAGCGGTCATTATCGGGCGCACAAACACACCGGAGTTTTCATTCCGCGCAGACACCGACAATCCTCTTTATGGCCGCACGTTTAACCCTTGGGACCGACATCTCTCCGCCGGAGGGTCCTCCGGTGGCGCCGCTTCGGCTGTGATGGCGGGGATCGGCGCCCTGGCACACGGCAACGACATCGGCGGTTCATTGCGTTTCCCGGCAGCCGCGAATGGCGCCGTCACAGTGAAGCCCGGGCTTGGCCGGGTTCCGGCTTGGAACCCCAGTCAGCGAGCCGAGCGTGGTCTGCTTGCACAACTGATGTCGGTCCAGGGGCTAATCACACGCAATGCGCCTGACTTGCATCTCGCCATGCCTAGCCTGATAGCTGCGGATCCAAGGGATCCGTTTCATGTTCCAATTCCATGGCGCGGGAAAGCTCTCGACGCACCGATCCGCGTTGCGTTTTCGCGGGATGATTTTGGTTTCGGCATGCACCCGGAGGTCACAGCAGCTCTCGAGACCGCCGCATCCGCCCTTGAAAGCGCGGGCTACGCCGTTGAAGAGATCGACCCGCCAGCAGTGCGCGAGGCGGCGGAAACCGGCTATCGCGCACTTCTAAGTGAGGTCAAGGCGCTTTTGGGCACCGATATAGAGCGGCATGGCTCTCCGCTATTGAACAGAATATTCGAAGAGTATCACCGACAATTCACACCTTTCGAAGGAGACGATCTTCTGATTGCGATGGCCAAGCGCACCGATTTCGCGCGCAGATGGTCGGTTTTTCTAGACACTTACCCGCTCGTCTTAACACCATTTCTGCTCACACCGTTCTTTTCGGCGGGAAGGGATGCCGAAGGCCCCGACGGCGTTCGCGAAGCCCTTGGTCAAGCGCATTGGTCTTTTTTGGTGAACTTCTTGGGACTGCCGGCGGGAAACATGCCGACCCGCGTGTCACAACTGCCCGGTGCAACGCAACCGATCGGGGTGCAAATCATTGGGCGCAGATGGAGAGAAGACCTGATCGTAGATGCCATGCAAGCGATCGAAGACACCATTCCACCAGTCTGTGAAACACTCTGGCGACAAATGAGCTAACGACCCCACCGACCCACTGAGAGCCCCGGCCGTCGGATAGAGTTGTTTGGGTGTTGATTTTTCTTTCAGCGGTGCGTGCGGCTCCCAAAACGCACGAAACCCGGCCACCCCGTTGCGCCGCCAGTCTAGTGCACGCTTTGCAGCGGTCTTTCTCAAGGGGGACCGGGCGGATGCCAGCGCTTGGTTGCAAGCATCACAATGGAGCCAACCTTCCCGAACGGTCATCTTCGTCACCGCTCAACCTTAGCAGTAGCGCGGTCCGCTCGGGTAGCCCGCTCTTGACCACGAAGGCGGGTCCAGTCTAACGCCTGAGGGAGGCGATGGTCCCGCAGCCACGGAATTCCAGAAATCCGGTTCCGAAGCAACGTATCCTCTAAATGAGAAACGGAGTGCTTGGAACGCCCATGGCGTTCTGCGAGGGGAGATCTGACATGCTGAAGGCTTGGGTCGTGGTACTTTGTGTCGGCTTGCCGCCTGCCGCCTTGGCGCAAGATGGCGGATCGGGCACGAGCCTGTCCGTCGAACTCAACACCGTGACCGAGGCTAACGGTGGCTGCCAACTGACATTCGTCGCGGAGAGCGGATACGAGAGCGGCGTGGACCAAGCTGTCTTCGAGACTGTACTCTTTGATGTCCAGGGGGCAGTTAATCGCCTGACCTTGTTTGATTTCGGCTCGATACCCACGGGCCGCCCGCGCGTCCGCCAATTCGTGATCCCGGACTTGGCCTGCGCTCAACTTGGCCAGATCCTGATCAACGACGTTCCAACCTGTAAGGCGCCTGGCCTAGACGATGCCACCTGCGCCGCTGGTTTGACGGTGACAAGCCGCATTGATGTGGACCTGATTGGATGACGGATATCGTCGACATGATGCGCGAGATCGCGAGCCTTGGAGGTCCGGTCATTTTGCTGTTGATCGCAGCCTCGGTCTACGTGTTGGCAGCAACGCTTTACAAGCTTTGGCAGTTTCGCGTCGCAGGCGTAGGCCGACATCGAGCCCTAAAGCAGGCCGTCGCGGCCTGGGACAGGAATGACAGGTCCGAAGCGGTTGATTACCTCCGTCGATCAAAGAGTTACCTCGCTCCAATTATCGGGATGGCCTTCTCGGCGGGCACTGAGGACAGCGAGCGGCTCAAAGCCGAGGCCGAGGCGCGTTTTGCTAAGCTTGAACGCGGGCTGCGACCGCTCGAAAACGTCGCGCAGTTGGCGCCGCTCCTCGGCCTTTTCGGAACCGTTCTTGGGATGATCGAAGCCTTTCGGGCGCTACAGCAAGCGGGCAGCCAGGTGGATCCGTCAATCCTGGCTGGCGGGATATGGGTGGCGTTGTTGACCACAGCGGCCGGCCTGGCCGTTGCCATGCCAACTTCGCTTGTCCACGCGTGGCTGGAGGGACGCATGGATGCGGAACGCGGAATTGCCGATCAGGCGATCCAGACCATCCTCCATCCACAAGGAACGCGAGCCAATGAGCACACCCTCGTCGAATGGGCGGCAGGTGCTTAGGCCGAAAAGAAGACGGAAAGCCATCTCGATGACACCCCTTGTGGATGTCATCTTTCTTCTGCTGCTGTTCTTCATGCTAAGCTCCACCTTCTCCAAGTTCTCAGAGGTGGAATTGAGCGCGGCATCGGGCGACGGGGTGGGCGCGAGCGAGCCGCCCGTTTTCGTGCAGCTCTTCCCCGACCGCCTAACGGTCAATGGCGAAACACAGTCCTTGGACGGGCTGCAATTCGATCCGCAGGATGGCCAGCCGATGCTTGTTGCTCTCCAACACGGCGTCACGGCGCAGCGCCTCACAGACC
This sequence comes from Pseudomonadota bacterium, assembly GCA_039027595.1. Lineage (GTDB taxonomy): Bacteria > Pseudomonadota > Alphaproteobacteria > Rhodobacterales > Rhodobacteraceae > Ovoidimarina. The sequence goes on from JBCCKB010000215.1 coordinate 3,914, forward strand.
TGCTCGTTGTCCTTAGGACATATCCTGAGTTCCGGGTCTCCGTTTTGGGGTCGAGCTGATGGGCAAGATCCAGCGTAGACGAAAGAGCGAGCCCACAATTGCGCTCATCAATATCGTGTTCTTGATGCTTGTCTTCTTTCTGGTCGCCGGAACGCTGGCGCAGCCAATTGATGGCCAGCTCCAGCTCGTGGAGACATCGGAACTCAAGGGCCGTGCGCCGCCGGACGCGTTGATCATTCACCAAGACGGGCAGCTCAGCTATCGAGGTCAGCGGCTGTTGGACGTTGCGGCGTTCACCGCCGAACGCGACGCAGAACAACTTGCCAAGGTACGCGTTGTGCCCGATCGCGAACTCGATGCGAACCGGCTAGTCGAGATCTCCCGCGCCCTTCGCGCGGAGGGATCCGGCTCGGTGGTTATCGTCACCGAGCAGGCGCTCCGATGATCCGCTCCTCCCCGGCGATGAAGATTGCGCTCGCCGCGGTTTCGCTTGGCATCCACGGGGCCGTAGCCGTGGCTTTTTTCTCGCGCCCCCAGGTCGAGATAGAAGGGTCATCAGGGGAGGTTGTCCAGGCGCGTTTAGGGAACAGTTTCGCCGATTTCGCCGCAGGCGCGGTTGTGCCTGACGTGTCAGAAATCGAGGAAACTGAGCGCGAGCCTGCGGACGAGCCAACGCCACCCGTTCAGAAAATCACGGTTGATCGGGCAAAGGTCGCGCGTTCTGTTGTCGAGACCACGGAGCAATTGCGCCCACGCGAGACGCAGAATTCCCATGCCGAACCGATCGGGGCCGCACAAGCACACGCGCGCCCACTGAGCAGAACGGACACTGTCGAGACCGCGCCCTCCGAGGCCAATCAAACACAACCTGCGACACCCAAGGAAACGCCGCCGCAGATCGCAGCGGCCAGGTCATCCGCCGTAGCGGCCGAGAGCGTCTCGGTCATGCCGCCAATTCCAATGGATGCGATGCCGCCAGACACAGCGTTTTTGGCTCCTGATCAAGTCGTTGGGGCAAGCGAAGCGGAGGTTGCTGCCCAGCCCGAGGCCGATGTGACGCCACCCCAATCGGCAACGAGCGACATAATGGCGGCACGCGACGGTACATCAACGCTGGTCTCACCCCGCCAGTCCCCTCGAAGCGTCCCCGAAGCTCTTCGGCCGTCAGCGCCGCAAAGCTCCGAGCGCCCCCCCGCGCCCTTGGCGGCCGAAACACCGGCTCCGGAAACGGTTGCGGCGACCAGCCCCGAAGCCGTGGAGACATCCCCTCGCCCCGCCCGAAGGCAGCCGCGGCCGAAGCCGGAGGCGCCAGCGCCATCCGCGCAACCCACATCGCCCGGCAACAGTCGCCAGAACGCGGTCGCCGGAGACGCGACGGGCGCGACCGATGCGACGTCCACCCGTCAGTCGGCGAGTTCCGGGCAATCGACCGCCAGCGGAAATGCCGCCGCAAGCAACTATGCCGGCGAGGTCATGCGCCGTATATCACGCGTCCGGAAGCCGCGCGTCAACGTGCGCGGAACGGCCGTGATACGCTTCTCCGTCAGCAGTAGTGGCGGGATAGCGGCGCTCTCCATTGCCAAAAGCTCTGGGTCCAATCGGCTCGACAGCGCGGCGCTCGATGTGATCAAGAAGGCCGCGCCATTTCCAACGCCGCCTCCGGGCGCGGGGCGCGATTTCAGAATCGAAATCGAGGGGCGTGGTTAAGGATCGCCTCCGAGGATCCCACGCTGACACTGACCCCGCCTTTTCGAACGCAGAAGCCGCTTGAGAAAGGCCAGGTCGTGCGCGGGGGAAGAGCCTTAGATGCGAGCGGCGGGTTGCCGCAGAAGCCAACTCGGGGCCGGACAAAGCGACAGACTTACGCGCCGCGTCGGCTTATGTTCAATCCATGAGCCGTTCTCGTATCAATCGCATTACCTATCTTTCCAGCGCCGCCAACGAACGCTTGACGACATCCCTCAGCCACGTGTTTTTCGTGTCTCCGTCGAAGCACCGTGCCAAAGTGCATCCTAGGCAATTTTGTCATACGGACTGGCAGCGGATACACACGGAATGCGCTTGCATGCCGGTCTCTCAGGTTCTTGGTAACCCAAGCTAGTAGAGCAACCTTCGTCTATCGACCCGAAAGGGGCCACAAGACTATGCGGAAGGGCCACATAAGTGTCCTTATCCAGAGGTTCGCCTGGGAGGTCACACCCGAGGCCAGCACGCCACGCAAAATGATACGCACGTAAACGTCCTCGTTTGAGCCGTTCGGGCGCGCGTCAATTCATGCCGATCGCAAGGTCCGTTGTCCCGGTTTCAAGCTGATCGAAATCGTATTCTTTGGTTGCAGCGGCTTGAAGGTCCGACGCACCTGGAGAATGCCGCCCTTAAGAAGGTCCATTTACGGCGGAAGACGCGCGCCACAGACCTCGGCCGGTGAGCGCGTGAGGGGGGAGGACACGCGCGCTTCACTTAGCAGGTGCTCCTCCGCCAGGATGACCAGGAAAGGCTTGGCTCTGAGCCAGGAGATCTTTGCCGTGGGAAGCAACGCGAACGAATGTAGCCTTCAATCGACCCAAGTTGAGTTGCAAGACATCTTTGCCCTGCACGCGGGTAACCGACGACGGGGTCATCCTACAGGCTGCCAGCCTCTAAAAG
>JBCCKB010000216.1:0-6456 GCA_039027595.1 Pseudomonadota bacterium
CAAGAAAGCGACGCTGCACCGTTGGTCAATGATACCCGAGGACCCGCACCGGCGATCCTCTACGCGCTGTTAACTCTCAGTGCAGACAAAAGCGCGCGGGTTGAGGCATCAGCGCCAGACATATCGCCGCCCGCAACCAGCGGCTCAAGCGATTTCGCAAGCTCCTTGCCCAGTTCGACGCCCCATTGGTCGTAGGAATTGATGCCGAGCATCGCGCCCTCGACGAAGACCCGATTTTCGTAGAGCGCGATGATCTGACCAAGCACATAGGGCGTGAGCATCGAATAGATCAGCGTTGTTGACGGGCGATTTCCCTTGAACACCCGGTGTCGCGCTTGTCTGTCAAGCTCGGCCCCCGTGAGCCCTTTGGCGGACATCAACGCTCTGGCCTCGTCGAGTGAGCGGCCAAGCATTAGTGCCTGCGACTGAGCCAGACAATTGGCCACCAAGAGCCGGTGGTGATGCGCAAGCTCCCCGTGGTGTCCTTCCGCCGCCACCATGAATTCACAAGGAATTACGGCGGTGCCCTGGTGAATGAGCTGGTAGAACGCGTGCTGGCCATTGGTGCCAGGCTCCCCCCAGACAATGGGGCCTGAGACAACAGGCAAATCCGCTCCGTCCATGGAAACGCCCTTGCCATTCGACTCCATCTCGAGCTGCTGCAGATAGGCCGGTAGCCGCAGGAGACGCTGCTCATAGGGAAGGACCGCTCGGGTTGGATAGCCACATCCCTGATGGTGCCAGATCCCGGTCAGGGCAAGCATGACCGGCAGATTCTCGCGCGGCTCTGCGGATCGGAAATGCGTGTCCATGGCCTGCCCCCCGCGCAGGAACGCCCGAAACGCATCGGCCCCAATGGCAAGCATCAGCGAAAGCCCGATTGGCCCCCACACCGAATAGCGTCCGCCCACCCAATCCTCAAAGCCAAAGACCCGGGACGCGTCGATGCCAAAACCGGCCGTCTTCTCGGCCGCCGTCGACAGCGCTGCGAAATGGCCATCGAGCGCTGCATCCTCCACGCTCTCCGCAAGCCATGTCCGCACGGTCTCGGCATTGGTCATGGTCTCGATCGTTGTGAAGGTCTTTGACGCGACGATCACCAACGTTGTCGACGCCGTCAGGCCGCTCAGGACATCATACGCATGTGCTCCATCGACATTGGAAATGAAATGACAGCGCGGGCCGTCGGCATAGGGTCTTAGTGCCTCCACTGCCATGACAGGCCCCAGGTCCGAACCGCCGATCCCGATATTGACGACATCGGTGAACCGCGCGCCGCTTGGCGCCGTGATTGTGCCGTCGCGGACACCCGTGGCAAAGGCCTCCATCCGCCCAAGCGTCTCGAGGACGCCGGGCATCACATCGGCCCCATCCACCTCAACCGGGCCCCCATCAAGGTTCCGAAGGGCCGTGTGCAAGACGGCCCTGTCTTCCGTTTGATTGATCTTGCTGCCCGCAAACATCGCGTCACGGCGCGCAGCTACCCCCGCTTCCTCGAATAGCTCCAGAAGAAGATCGCGGTCCGCCACGGCCATCGTGGTCTTGGCGTAGTCGAAATAGAGCCCCCCTGCGCTGATCGAAAAATCGTCGGCCCGCACATCGTCGAGCATATCAACGATGCGACGCTCTTTGGCCGCCCCTGCGGCGTCCTTTAGCTTTGACCAATTCATTGCGTCACTCCGCCCAGTGCACCGTCGCTGCGCCCAAGACCGCGTTGATGGGCGCCTCCTCTACCGGTTTCTTCGCCGCCACCTCAAGAGCCGCGCGTTTCTCGGCTCCGGTGATCAGAACATGCGTCGACATCGCGCCCTTCAGAACCGGGGCGGTCAGGGTCACGCGCGGTTCGGGGGCGCCCGGCGCCCGCATGGCCATCAACGGTGGCGCATCGGCGGCCAGCGCCTCGGAAAGCCGGTCCGCCCCTGGAAAGAGCGACGCGGTATGCCCATCGGTTCCCATACCAAGCAGCAAGAGCGAAATCGGAAATGACCCTTCAAGCCCGGCGGCCAGGTCATCGAGCGCCGCTTCGGGCGCTTCGGTATCGGTGTAAATCGGGAGATAACGCGCCATTGCCGCGCGCCTGGTCAACAGGCGGTTGCGCAACAAAGCCGTGTTCGAACGTGGGTTCTCTTCGGGCACCCAACGCTCATCGGTCAACATCACATCGATCCGCTCCCAGCCAAGATCAATATCCGAGAGCGTGTCGAACACGGGCCCTGGCGTGGTTCCGCCGGGGACAGCGAACGAGGCCCGCTCATGGTTCATCAGGAAGGCCTTGAGTTCAATCGCGAGACTGTCGGCCAAGGTGATCATGAGCATTTCACGATCAGGGTATTCGACAAATTTCATGGCCTTAGGTCCCGCCAACGCCGCCCGTCACGGTGCAAAAGCATCAAGGCCTCTTCCGGGCCCGAAGACCCAGGATCATAGAGCTTTGGCGCATCGCTGCGCGCGTGCCACGCCTCAATGATTGGATCGGTCCAGCTCCAGGCCGCTTCAACTTCATCTCCGCGCATGAACAAGGTCTGGTTCCCGCGGATCACGTCCATGATCAACCGCTCATAGGCATCGGGCACATCCTCCTCGGTTTGTCCAAGCGCCTCGGCGAAAGTCATGTCCAGGGGCACATCGATGAGCCGCATGCCGCCGGGACCCGGCTCCTTGATCGTCACGCGCATGTCCATGCCCTCGTTGGGCTGCAACCTGATGGTAAGCTCATTCGCGCTCGTTCCGGCATCAACATCGAAAATCGAGTGCGGTGGCTCCTTGAAGCGCACCGCGATCTCGGAGAGCCGCGAACGCATGCGCTTTCCCGTGCGCAGATAGAACGGAGTTCCGTTCCAGCGCCAATTCGCGATGTCGAGCTTCATGGCAATAAAGCTCTCGGTGAGGCTCTGCGCGTTACCGGCCTCCTCGCGGTAGGACGGCTCGTCGCCCTCTCGATTGTACTGACCGCGAACGATGTCCTCCTGAGACACCGGTTGAAGCGCTCTGATCACCTTGAGTTTCTCATCGCGAACAGCGTCCGGGTCGAAATGCGACGGCGGTTCCATGGCAATGAGACACAGAAGCTGCATCAAGTGGTTCTGCACCATGTCGCGCATTGCCCCGGCGGTATCGTAATACCCGCCGCGCCCGCCGACACCCACCGTCTCGGACACCGTGATTTGAACGTGGTCGATATACTGGTGGTTCCAAAGGGGTTCGAAGAGGATATTGCCAAACCGCACGGCCATAAGGTTTTGCACGGTCTCTTTGCCGAGATAGTGGTCGATCCGGTAGATTTGGGCTTCTTTGAAATATTGGGCGAGCGTTGCGTTCAGATCGCGCGCGGACTGGAGGTCGTGGCCAAAGGGCTTCTCGACAACGATCCGGCATTTGTCACCCGCGCAGCCGTTGGCATGAATGCGCTCCGCGAGAGATCCAAAGAGCGACGGGCCCACGGAGAAGTAGTATGCCTTCACGACGTCCGGGCGGACCTTTTGGGCCAGCGTCGACCATCCGCCATCACCTGTGGCGTCAATCCGAACATAGTCAACACGCTTCAAGAATGCCTCGGCATCCGCTTTCGAATAGGTCTTCGCGGGCAGAAACTCCTGCAAGGCCGACCCGATGATTTTGCGGTACGCATCGGCATCAAGATCGGATCGCGCCGCCCCAATGATCCGTGCGTCCTGCGGAACCTGCCCATCCGCAACCCGCCGATAAAGGCCGGGGTAAATCTTGCGGCGGGCAAGATCGCCAGTTCCCCCGAAAATGACGAGGTCGAACGGATCGACGGGGATGATGCGCGAAACCATGGGCGGCCTCCCGTGTCGCGGGCTTCAGAATGTTGATAGCGCTAACGACGCGCGGGCCCGCGCCGTCTAACCCACGCCTCGCGCCCTGTCTAGCATGTGCCAGGGCCATCACAACTCCGTCAGGCACAAATCCCTCGCTGGTCAATTGACGCGCACGCCCTTAGCACCAAAAAAAGACGAAAGACACGAGGCTTGCATGGATGATCACGGCGCCCGGAGCTTCGGAAAGTTCGAGCATCCGGAGGTCACCGCCTCGGGAGAGTCGCGAGCACGCGTCGCGCTGACCAATCCAGAAACGCTTTGGTTCAACACTGGCACATTGTGCAACATCGCTTGCGCGAACTGCTACATCGCGAGCTCGCCCGAAAACGACCGGCTGGTCTATATCACCGCCGACGAGGTCGACACCTTTCTTGATCAGCTTGAGACGCGGAACTGGGGGGTCAAGGAGATCGGCTTTACCGGCGGCGAGCCCTTCATGAACCCACAGATGATCGAGATGGCGGATCGGGCCCTGGCGAGGGGTTATCAATGCTTGATCCTGACAAACGCCATGCGCCCAATGATGCGTCCGCGCGTACAGGAAGGGTTGCGGGGCTTGGTCTCGAGATACGGCCACCGCCTGACGCTGCGGGTCTCGGTCGACCATTGGTCCGCTGAGCTTCACGACCTAGAACGCGGACAGGGAAGCTTCGCGCGGATGCTTGACGGAATGCGCTGGCTCCGGGACGAAGGGATCACAATGACCGTCGCGGGCCGGACCGTTTGGGGGGAAACCGAGGCCGAGGGTCGGGACGGCTACCGATCGCTCTTCAACCGCGAGCATTTTAAGATCGATGCCGCGAACCCCGCCGCGCTCGTGCTTTTTCCCGAAATGGACCTCACGGCCGAGGTTCCCGAGATCACCACAGCCTGTTGGGATATTCTCGGCAAGAAACCTACGGAGGTCATGTGCGCATCCTCGCGCATGGTCGTGAAGCGTAAGGGCGCCGAGCGACCGGCGGTTCTTGCCTGTACCTTGCTGGCCTACGAGGCAGAATTCGAACTGGGAGACACGTTGGCGGAGGCGGAGGCCGATGTTTTCTTGAACCATCCGCATTGCGCGAAATTCTGCGTGTTAGGCGGCGCGAGCTGCTCGGGCTGAAGAGCCAAGATACCGATACAGCCGCGACGCTTAGATCACAGCCCCCCCGGTGATAGGCAGGTCCCTATCAAGCGCTACTCCGCTGCCTGCAACTCACGGATAACGCCACCATAGCCCCCCGCGTCTATGTAATCCTGTTCGCTGGCCTTTGACACGCGCGACAAGGCCTCGTTCCGCGTTGGAAAACGTCCAAACTTGCGGATGACCTCGCGATGCGCCTTTGCATGGATAAGCTGCTTTTTCCCGCCCTCGGGCATATGGGTCAGCATCAAGCGCACGCAGCGCTCCTGGTCGGAAAGACACTCCGAATGCATCAACGGCATGTAGAAAAACTGTCGCGCGGGCTCGTCAATCCGGAGGTCCCACCCCTTGGCAATGGCCATCTTGGACGCCGCGAGCGCGGCTGCATCCGTCGCAAACGCCTTGCCGGTGTCGCGGAACATGTTTCTGGAGAACTGATCGGCGAGGATGATGTAAGCCAAGGTGCCGCTGGGATAGGTCAGCCAAAGCGACAGCGCGCCTTCCGACAGGGCGTCCCAGGTTGTTTCAAATCGTTGCCGAATTTCAGCGTCGAGTTCCTCGCCGCCTTTATACCACCCGTCCTCACCAACGTCGTCTAGCCAATATGCTAGAACACCTTCCGGACCCACCATGGTCATACCCCCAATACACTCGCCCAATTGCACCAAGCGTGCCGCGCTCGCCATTTTTGTCAACTCCCTGCCCCGTCCTCACCATCCACTGTTGCGACTTCGGCAACGGATTCCTCTAGATTATCGGCGTAGTATTCCTGGGCAACTTCGACTGCAACGGGGGAGGCCGAGGGGGTGAGCGGAGCATAGCTCACGGTTTCCTCGACCGTGACCTGGGGTGGGCGCCGGGTCATGCGCCAGCCCGCATAAGCCGCAAGCCCCAAGAGCAGGATCGTGAGATAGAGCCAGAACCCGTCCGGGCCCGAGACGGTTATGGCCCAACCCGTCACAAGCGGCCCCGCCACCGCACCGATTCCATTCAGAAAGATCAACCCACCCGAAGCCGCCGCCATCCGGTCATGCTCGAGCATGTCATTTGTATACGCCAGAACCAGGCCGTAGAGCGGATTGGCGGAACCTCCCACCACAAAGGCCGCCGCGAGAATGGCGACGTATAGCCCGGACACCGACGTTGCCAACAGGCCCGCCGCGCCCCCCATGGCCGCCACGATCAGGATCAGAAGCCGCCGGTCCATCCGGTCAGAGATCCAGCCGATCGGATACTGCATCAAAAGTCCGCCGACATAGATCATCGCGACAAAGACCGAGATCTCCCCCACGCTGAAGCCAGCCTCAGCGGCATAGACGGCCGACATCCCGAACAGCGCCGAGAACATGCCCCCAATCAGAAACATGCCGATGCAGCCCAGCGGAGACACTTCCCAGAGCTCGGACAGCGACAGCGGCTTTGTGGTGTCAAAGGCCGGCGTTGGCGTGACGGACAAAAGCACGGGGAGAAACGCGAGGGACACCAGAACCGATG
>JBCCKB010000217.1:0-6402 GCA_039027595.1 Pseudomonadota bacterium
TCAGGATCTGCCGCGGGCTGTGCGCCACGGGTTTTTCGCCGTGGTGATCCAGGACGTCGCAGATAACGAGGGCGGCTCCGTCAGCCCAAGCGGCGCGTCGGAGCGTAGCGAGGTCCGGGCGCATCGTGTAATCCCCGTAGCCCCGCTCCCAACTCGTTGCGGCAAACCCTTGAACCGTATACATTTCCAAGTCGGTGGCGAGCAAGTAGTTGCAGCAATGGGTCTCTTTGTGCGCGCTATCCAGAAAATGGCGCGCGTGGAAACGCTTCCCCATGAGGCGACCCTGCATGTCGACAATCGCAGCCATCACTGTGTGGATGGATCCGCGGTCCACCTCTGCCGCGAGTTCCTCGAGCGTCAGCCTGCCATGCATCTTGAATGTCCCTTCCCGGATCTGCGTGCCCGGCAATCCGCTCAATGTGAGCAGAGCAGCGCAATCGGTTGCGTTGCTCGCCCAAAAGAGACCGAACCCGCCAGGGAATATCGTTTGCGTTCGCAGAAATACGCAGCATTCAGATGGAAGATAAAGGGCGCTTGAGAAGAACATCTTTGCTTTGGGATGCATAGGGCGGGGCGTGCGGCATGCGTTGGCGCCGTACGGGTGCCGATAAGAGCCGCTCGAAATAGTGGCAGGTGCCGATCATGCGGGCAGAAGCATCGCAATCAGCCTTGCAATTTCGTTATCCACTCCCGACGATCGTTCGGAGTCAAATCCGGGACACAGGGGATCGAGGAATGCAAAACAGGACAGCAAAAACAGTGGGGATGAACCGCCGTACGCTCATGAAGGCCACCGCAGCCACCGGGCTTGTGGGCGCGCCAGGGCGTCTTTCCGCACAAGAGCCCCTGAAGGTCGCTGGAATTTACACTGTTCCGGTCGAACAACAATGGGTGAGCCGCATTCACCTCGCTGCAGAGACCGCCCAAAGCGCCGGAGACATCACCTATACGTTTTCGGAAAACACCGCGAACACCGATTACCCGCGTGTCATGCGCGAATTTGCCGAACAGGGGATGGACCTGATCGTGGGCGAGATCTTCGCGGTCGAAGACGAGGCACGCGAAATCACACTCGATTATCCCGATACCGCGTTTCTTATGGGGTCGTCGTTTCTGGACGACAGCGCGTACCCCAACCTTGCGGTGTTCGACAACTACATTCAGGACGCGTCTTACCTGACAGGGATCATCGCAGGCTCGATGACGGAGAGCGGCAATATCGGAATGGTTGGGGGGTTTCCGATCCCTGAGGTGAACCGCCTGATGCACGCCTTCATGGCCGGCGTTCGCGAGATGCGCTCGGACGCGACGTTCCAGGTGAGCTTTATCGGGTCGTGGTTCGACCCTCCCAAGGCGAAAGAGACAGCTTTTGCGATGATCGAAAACGGCTCGGACATGCTTTATGCTGAACGGTTTGGGGTATCAGATGCAGCCCAGGAACGCGGTGTTCTCGCAATCGGCAATGTGATCGACACCCAGAGTGACTACCCCGATACGGTGGTGGCTTCAGCGATTTGGCATTTTGAACCGACGCTGAATGCGGGCATCTCCGCGGTTACGGACGGCAGCTTTACGGCGGCAAACTACGGCACGTATTCCTTCATGAAGGAAGGGGGTTGCTCGCTCGCGCCGCTTGGAACTTTTGAGGACAAGGTGCCCGAGGACGCCATGGCGCTCGTGGCCGAAAGACAGGCCGCGATCTTGGATGGGTCATTCACCGTGGAGATCAACGACGAGGAACCCACCTCGAGTTGATGGGCAACCTGCACGAGCCGCGGCCCGTCCTGCGGCTCGACGGGATCACCAAGAGGTTCGGCGCCCTAATTGCCAATGATGCAATCTCATTTGCGCTCTATCCAGGCGAGGTTGTGGCGCTCTTAGGAGAAAACGGCGCGGGCAAGACCACGCTGATGAATATTCTCTTCGGTCATTACACCGCCGACGAGGGCCAGGTCACGATGGCTGGCGCGCCCTTGCCGCCTGGGCAACCAAAGGCCGCACTTCAGGCCGGCCTTGGCATGGTTCATCAGCACTTCACCCTGGCCGAGAACCTCAGTGTTCTTGAGAATATCACGTTGGGAACTGAGGCGCTGTGGCGGCCCTCCTGCGCGGCCCGTCAAGCCCGGTCTCGGATCCTCGATCTGGCGGCGCGTTTCGGACTTAGCATTGATCCCGATACGCGCGTCGGCGCGCTCTCGGTTGGCGAGCGGCAGCGTGTCGAGATCCTCAAGGCCCTCTACCGCGACGCGCGGGTTCTGATCCTGGATGAGCCAACCGCCGTCTTGACGCCACAAGAGGTCGATGCCCTCTTTGCGACCCTGACGCGCGCAACTGCCGAAGGGCTTGCGGTGATCTTCATCAGCCACAAGATGCACGAGGTCCTGGCGGTCTCCTCACGGGTGCTGGTGTTGCGCCATGGGCGGCTAGCAGGGGAGGTGGCGACCATCGCCGCAGATGCCCAAACCCTTGCTGAAATGATGGTTGGCGGGGCGGTGGATGCACCCATTCACCGCGCTGGCGATCCCGGCGAAGCGCGCCTTGCTCTCGACCACGTGTCAACTGTTGAGACAGGGCACCGAGGCAGCCTGCGGGGTCTCTCGCTCACGCTTTTCGCGGGTCAGATCACCGGCCTCGCAGGTGTCTCTGGCAACGGACAAGCGGCCCTGGCGGATTTGATCGGCGGTCTTGCTCTTCCGGAAAGCGGAGCGATCTGCATCCACGGCGAACCGGTCAGCGATTGGAGCCCGCGCGCGGCGCTCGCCGCTGGGGTCGCGCGGATCCCGGAGGACCGTCATGCCACGGGAGCGATCGCCGATTTCACGCTGACCGAGAATGCGGCGCTCGAGCGTCACGCTGAGGCGCCCCTCAGCCGAGGGGGCTGGATGAACTGGCGTGCGGCCCAGAAGGAAGCCGAGGAAATCATTGACGCCTTTGACATTCGATGTCCGGGCCCCGATGAGCCGATCCGACGCCTTTCGGGCGGTAACATGCAAAAACTGATCCTTGGCCGCGCCCTCGCGCCAGGTCCGCGCATCATCTTGGCCAATCAACCTGTCCGGGGCCTGGATGTTGGAGCCGTGGCCTTCGTGCAGGCCCGCCTGATCGCCGAGCGAGATGCGGGTGCCGCGATCTTGCTGATCTCCGAGGATCTCGACGAAATCATGGAGATGGCCGATGTGATCCATGTGATATCAGAGGGGCGCCTGTCACCGGCTTTTGCCAGGGGCGCGATGGATGCTGCCGCTCTCGGGGCTTGGATGGCGGGCGAAGGATTTGAGGGCTCCAATGCGGCTTGAGCCGATTGCGCGGCCCTCTGCGACACGGATCGCGGGGTTGCCCGCCCTGGCGCTTGTCGGGACGATTGCGATAGCCATGGCGCTTGCTGCGCTGGCGGGCGCGGATCCGGTTCATGTGATCGCCCTTATTGTCAAAGGCGCCGTTGGGTCGAGCTTCGCACTCCTTGAGACGCTTAACCGCGCAACGCCACTTATCTTTACCGGTCTAGCAGTTGCTGTCGCGTTCCGTGCCAAGCTCTGGAACATCGGCGCCGAGGCGCAGCTCTACCTGGGTGCTGTCGCGACGGTCGCGTTGGGAACGGGCGCGCTTGCACTCCCGGCGGCACTGCTGATCCCTATGATCATGCTCGCGAGCATATTGGCCGGCGCGTTTATGCTCCTCGGTCCCGCGTTCGCCAAGACCCACGCAGGGGTTGATGAAGTGGTCACCACGCTCTTGCTCAACTTCGTGGTTCTCCTGTTGGTGTCATACCTGCTGGAGGGCCCGATGAAGGACCCCGCCGGAATGGGCTGGCCCAAATCGGAGCGGCTCGTGGCCGAGGCACGCCTGCCGCGCATCGTCGATGGTCTCAGGCTCCACTGGGGATTTGGAATCGCGCTGATTTCGGCGGTGCTCGTCTGGGTGATGCAAACCCGGACAACCCTTGGCTATCAGATCCGAGCTGTGGGCCTGAACCCGAAAGCTGCCGCGTTTGCCGGGATCCCCGTATCGGTCGTGGTCATCAAGACCGCGCTTATCTCCGGTGGGCTTGCCGGGCTTGCGGGCTTCTCGGAGGTCGCGGGCCTAAAGGGCAGCCTGACCTTGGATCTGTCGCCCAGCTTTGGCTACACTGGCATTATCGTGGCCATGCTTGCCCTCCTGAATCCCCTGGGCGTCGTCGCCTCCGCGCTCTTTGTGGCCGGCGTTTTCGTGGGTGCGGATTCGATGTCGCGGGCCGTGGGCGTTCCCTCGTATATCGCGGACATCCTTCTCGCGTCAGGTCTGCTTTTTATGGTGCTCACGCTGATGCTCACCCGGTACCGGGTTCGGTGGGACTGATGGAGATCCTGGAAATCCTGTTGTCCGCCACGTTCTGGACCGCTGCGGTGAGGATCGCATCGCCTTTGATTTTTGCGACGATGGGTGAGCTGATTTGCGAGCGGGCAGGCGTTCTTAACCTTGGTATTGAGGGGATCATGGTCGCGGGCGCCTTTACCGGATGGATGGCCGTCTATGGAGGTGCTGGGCTCTGGCAGGGTGTTCTCGCGGCAATGGTCGCGGGCATGGCGTTCGGCCTCGTCCACGCGATCCTGACCGTGCCTTTCGGGCTTTCACAGCATGTCGTCGGACTTGGCATCACGCTTCTTGCGACGTCCGCCACGTATTTCACGTACCGGCTCCTCTTGCCGGAAGTGACAAGCCCACCTCGGATAGAACCCTTCGCCGAACTCCCAATCCCCGTTCTGGCCGAACTACCCGTATTGGGGCCCGCGCTCTTTTCCCAAACACCCCTGACATATGCGGCCTTCTCCACCGTCGCTTTGACTGCCTTCGTCCTTTACCGAACGCCTTTAGGCCTTGCGCTTCGAGCAGCGGGCGAGAACCCGGCGGCAGTCGAGGCCCAGGGACTGTCGGTCACCGGACTACGGCTCGGCGCGGTCATGGTCGGGTCGGGGTTGATGGCCGTGGGGGGCGCTTTTCTCACGCTTTCCGCCTTTAATTCGTTCTTCTTTGAAATGGTAAACGGACGCGGCTGGATCTGTATCGCCCTTGTTGTCTTCGGCGCCTGGCGGCCCGGCAAGGCGCTCTTGGGGGCGCTTCTTTTTGCGGCCTTCGACGCGCTTCAAATTCGGCTTCAGCAGACCGGTCTCGGGCAGGTGGTGCCCTATCAGGCGTTCCTCATGCTACCCTATCTGCTCTCGATCGCAGCGCTTGTTCTGATGTCGCGCCGCGCCGAGGTCCCGGCGGCCCTTATGGTTCCCTACAACAAGGGGGAGAGATGAGCTTTGACCTGATTGTCCGGGGCGGCACCCTGCCGGACGGGCGGATTACCGATATTGGGATCAATGGAGCCGTGATCGCCGCCGTGGACGACCTCTCAGGCGCCGACGCCGGTGCCGTGATCGAGGCCAGCGGGGATCTTGTAACGCCGCCCTTTGTGGACCCGCATTTCCACATGGACGCGACGCTCTCCTACGGCCTTCCGAGGCTCAACGCATCGGGCACGCTCCTTGAAGGGATCGGGCTGTGGGGGGAACTCAAGGAGGTGATGACGCTTGATGATGTTCGCGACCGCGCGCTCGCCTACTGCGACTGGGCGGCCTCAATGGGGCTATTGGCAATTCGGTCCCATGTCGACACCTGTGACGAACGGCTCCTCGGCGTCGAGGCGCTCCTCGACGTGCGCGAGCGGGTGCGCCCCTACATTGACCTCCAGCTCGTGGCGTTCCCGCAGGACGGGGTGTTTAGAAGCTCAAATGCGTGGGAAAACACCATTCGAGCACTCGACAGGGGCGTCGATGTGGTGGGTGGCATCCCGCATTTCGAACGCACGATGGCCGATGGCGCAAACAGCCTGCGGATCCTCTGCGAGATCGCGGCAGATCGCGGGCTGAGGGTGGATATCCACTGTGACGAAAGCGATGATCCCTTGAGCCGCCACATTGAAACGCTGGCCTATGAGACGCAGCGTTTGGGCCTGCAGGGGCGCGTCGCGGGATCGCATCTGACGTCGATGCATTCGATGGACAGTTACTATGTCTCAAAGCTGATCCCGCTGATCCTTGAGGCCGGCGTGCATGCCATTCCAAACCCGCTCATCAACATCATGCTGCAGGGCCGGCATGACAGCTATCCCAAGCGGCGCGGCCAGACCCGTGTGCCAGAGCTGCGCGATGCGGGCATCACGGTGGGGTTTGGGTCAGATTGCATGATGGATCCGTGGTATTCGCTGGGCAAAGCAGACATGCTGGATGTGGCCTTCATGGGGCTGCATGTGGCGCAGCTCTCGAGCCGGGCGGATATGGAATGGTGCTTTGACGCGGTGACGGTGAATTCCGCCAAGATCATGGGCCTCGAGGGGTACGGTCTAGAGACAGGATGCAACGCGAATTTTGTGCTGTTGCA